>JAQCBC010000070.1 GCA_027621615.1 bacterium | reverse complement strand
AATTAAAATGGCATCAATGTACAGGCTGGTTTTCCATAATACAGAGACAATAATAATACCGGCAATAACACTAATAGATAGACTATCAAATCCAAGCACTCGATCAAATACAGTGGGCCCCTGAATCAGTCGCCAACAGGATAAAAAGATAGAGATGCTAATTAAAATAATAGATAAAGCAAATAAAGTACTCATGATGCTAGGACTCGCTTTAATGGCCGATGCAATGTTTTTTGAATGCTGTTTCGAACAGCATCTGGGTTTTTAGCATCAAAGGCATGAATGGTTAATTCTTGTTTTTTTGCACACAAATACACACTGGTTGTTCCGGGTGTTAGCGTAATCATGTGAGAGAGGATCAACATTTCAAGTTTTGAACATCCCTTCAGATCATAAATTAGAAAACCTGGGTTTAAATCTTTGTTTCGAATAAACAGCACTGCGTAGGCTAACTGCAGGTTAGCGATAACCAGTTCTTTAATAAAGACAAAGACTAAGAGGATGCCCGCTAGGCATTGCTTAATGCGCATCATAATCACCACCTCCAGTTTGATTGATTGGGCTGGGTTTAACAACAGCCTGTTTAACCATCCATTGGTAAGTGCCTAAATCTTGTAGCTGATCGGTTGCTCGCATGGCCGAATTGGTGCCATACAAACTGCCAAAGCCTAAAAACAACGATAGGGCGGTAAGCCCCAGAACACTGGCGTATTGCAACGATGATGTTTTGTTGGTCAGAACCACATCAGTTTCGGTGTAAAAGGCTCGAAACCAGATAATGATCATGCTAAACAAGGTTAAAACACTGGAAATAATGAGTGCACCAATTCCAATGAAACTACCCATCGAAATACCGGCTGCTAAAATAATAAACTTGCCCCAAAAGCCACTGAATGGCGGGATTCCAATTAAGGCAAGTGCTTGCAACCCGAATAAGACACTAAGCAATGGGCGCTGTTTAAATAAATTGCCCATTTGGTCAATCGAATCAGAGCCTGTTTCCGTCATCATAATTCCGGTGATTAAAAACAACGATGCAATCACAATCATGTGATGAACCATGTAATAGACAGTTCCCATAATACTGGTGCCTGTGAATAAACTAATGCCAAATAGCATGAAGCCAATATGCGCAATTAAGTTGAAGCTTAAAATCATTCGAATGGATCGATGCGTGAGCGCTAAGACAATTCCCCCAATCATTGTCAGTATCGCCACGATTAATAAAATTAGAAATGGCAATGGATCGTTATTAAATAATAGATTGAGTATTCGAATCATAGCATAAATACCCACTTTGGTTAGTAGGCCAGCAAATAGACCGCCAATGGCCGGTGGCAAGGCAGAATAGCTTTTGGGCAACCAATAAAATAGGGGGAACATGCCCGCTTTTAGGCCATACACAAACAGCATTAAAACGCTAATAATAACGACACGGCCATCGGTTCCCATGGTAAAAATAAGGCGTTCGGATATATTGGCAAAGTTTAAGGTTCCAAACAATCGATACACCAAGCCCCCAGCCGCTAAAAATAGACCACTACCAATAATATTAAGCAGTAAATAGCTGTAAGCATATTTTAAATCACTGGGTCGATATTCCAACACCAGCAAGGCATAGGAGGCCATTAGCATAATTTCAAACGCAACAAATAGATTAAAAAAGTCACCCGTTGAAAAAGATAGGCACACACCCGCTAGCATGAATTGCATCAGGGGCAATCGCAAGGGGTGTGCGGATTCAGATTCTCCAGCTGTATACACACCCACAGCCAAGGTAATTAAACCGGCAGTGGCAATTAATAATGAAGCAAAATGATCAATGGTTAATACAATGCCAAAAGGGGCTTGCCAGCCGCCTACAGCCATGACAACAACCGGTTCAAGGGCTGTTTGGACCACCAAGTAAGCACTTAAAATGACCTGAATGATACCACTTAGAATCATGTAGGTATACCGATATGCACTGGTTTGTCGCCAAACCGTTAAAATAACCCCTGTAATCAGGGGAAAAATAATGGGAAGAACGGCCAAGGTATTCATGATGGGTTCACCTCAGTGTGTTGATTTTCTTTCACGAGTCTGTAAAAAAACACCACCATGAAGGCCGTGACCCCAAACCCAATGACAATAGCGGTTAAAATTAACGCCTGAGGCAATGGGTCCACGTAGACTTGACTAACCGAATCAGAAACAATCGGGGCTGCTTTATGGCTGGGTGAACCCGACATGACTAAAATTGCCAAGTTAGTGGCATGGGTTAACAGCCCTAAGCCCATCAGTATGTTAATCACACTGCGATGCAACACCAAGTACACGCCGACGGCGACAAACAACGATGCAATGATGCTAACAATTAAATTTAAATCATTCATATTCAGATGCCTCATCAAACCACAACGCAATACCAACGGTAATGCCAATGACAACAAAATACACACCCAAGTCGAATAAAGCGGGTGTGCCAATATGCAAATCTCCCAAAAGTGGGATATGCAAATGCCACATGGTATGCATTAAAAAGGCTTGGTTAAATAGTGTCGGTACCAACGCTGTTCCATATGCAAGGCCCAGGCCGACAGCCGCCAATAGCACGGGATTGGGAATGCGGTTTAGGCAGGCACGACCTTCGATAACATATAAAAACACCAACGATATGGCGGAGGCAATACCGGCAATAAATCCGCCACCCGGTGCGTTGTGCCCTTTGAAAAAAACAAATAGGGCGAATAGATTAATAATCCAAAATACAACTGGATAGAATGAACGTAAAATATAGGAGTCTTTCATGATCGTTTCTTCCATAATAATCCCATAACACCCAACATTGCAATGAAGAGCACAGAGATTTCACCCATAGTATCAAAGCCCCTAAAATCAACCAAAATGGTATTTACGGCATTGTTTCCACCCGCTAACGGAATGGTATTTTCAATAAAGAATTGCCCAATTGGATTGCTGGATGCGGGGCTGTTGACTAGTTGAATCAACATGAAGACAATGAATCCAACGCCAATGGATAACATAGCCTTTAGAAAAGACAGCCCCGATCGATCATGAATTGCGTGGTCTTCTTTTCGCTTCATGGTTGAGAATTTTTTGAAAAATAGCAGCAATAGAACCAGCGATACAATCTCAATCAGCAATTGGGTGAGCACTAAATCCGGTGCTTTGTACAAAAAGAATGTAAAGCTGACAAGCAGGCCCACAACAGACAATGCAATAAGTTTAATGTGCCATTTTTTACTCATGGATATAATAATGGCGGCAGTTCCCGTGATCATTAACAATGGCAAGTAAACCACAGAAATTGTAGAAATAGTCAATGTTGGGGATAGCGCAAATAATAGTGTCGCCATTAATCCAAGAAAAAAAACCAATACAATTGGAATATGAGCATGAATGGAATCCACACGGCAGACATAGTTAAACCACTGAGAGACTCGGGGTAGCCCATTAACTCCGCGATTAAAGCCGGCATCCAATTGAAAAATAGCGGGCAGTGTCAGACGCCATCGGAATGTTTGAAAGACGCTGTATATAATAATTCCAAATAAGGTAATGCATACGCTAATGATGAGTTCTGTTGTAAATCCATGCCACAAATAAACACTGTGGGGCTTGGCCACATGCAAACCAGTTACCGATGCCTGAGCCAGCCATTGGGTCACTGATTTTGGAAATAGGCCAACGCTAATTGTGACGATGGCCAAAATAAATGGGGGCAACTGAAATAAAATCCCCTGAGGCTGAACAGGGTCGGCTAATTTAGACCGAGAAAAAATGTGCAAACACAATCGACAGGCTGTTGCAACTAAACTACTGGCCGAAACAACCAAGGCACCCACTAAAATGGGCGCATTGGGATGGTGAAGCATATGGGCCAACATGAGTTCTTTGCTTAAAAAGCCGGTTGTTCCCGGGATTCCAGCCATACTGGCAGCTGAAATAATGCAGGCAATGGCGGCTAAAGGCATGGCTGAAAAGGCCCCGCCCATTTTTCGAATATCTTGCGTGTGAAATGCATGGATGACAATGCCCGCCACCATAAACAAACTGCCTTTATACAAAACATGATTCAAAATATGAAAAAAATCATGTTCAATGCCACCGGGTCCACCCAAGCCATAAAACCCAATAAGATAGCCCAATTGACTCACGGTGGTGTAGGCTAAAATGCCTTTCAGGTCATAAGTAAGCAAGGCTAAAACGGCACCCACAACCATTGTGGTTAAACCAACCACGCCCACGATATACCAGCAGTCTAAATTGGATAATAACGGGTAAAACCGAGCAATTAAAAAGACCCCCAATTTTACCATTGCCGCTGAATGCAGATAGGCACTGACAGGTGTTGGCGCTGCCATGGCATTGGGCAACCAAAAATGCAAAGGAAATTGGGCTGATTTTCCCATAACGCCAACTAAAATACATGAAAACGCTAGCACCGTCCAAACATTGCTATCCAACGCCGGCAATTGGCTAATCATACTAATATCAAAGGTTTGGTATAAAAATCCTAAGAGCAAAACGCCTAGTAGCATGACCAATCCGGTAGTGGCGGTAACCATGAAGGCCATTCGAGACCCCAGTTGTCCTTTTTTCGTATTGGTGTTAAATCCAATGAGTAAAAAGGACACAACGCCAGTTAGCTCCCAAAAGATGAAGAGTAAAATAATGTTATTGGAAAACAATGTTCCCAACATGGCGGCCATAAACAGCAAAATATACGCATAAAAACGGGGGTTCGAGTCACTTACTTTCGGCAAGTACTGCTTGGCGTAAAATAGAATAAAACACCCAACCACACTGACAACATACCCGAAAAACAAGGATAAGCCATCGGCAATGAATGAAAAATCAATTAGCATGTTGGGCATCCAGGGCCAGGTATACACTTGATTGAGCGGTACTTGTGTGTACAAACTAGCAACAGACCCCAGTGCGCTTAAAAACGAAAGCGTAAAGACCCAGCGCTTGAGTCTAAACACCCCAATCGAAAGGGCTGTCAACAATGGCAGCCCAATAGCGATTAAAATTCCCATTAGGGTAGTAACGAACCAGTTGACATCATCAAGCCAGCAAATACAATTGATACAATTGTCATCAGTTTTAGAAGAATATTAATCGATGGTCCAGATGTGTCTTTAAATGGATCGCCACATGTATCTCCGATAACAGACGCTTTATGCTCTTCGGATCCTTTACCACCAAAAGCACCTTTTTCAATATACTTCTTAGCATTATCCCAAGCACCACCGGTGTTGTTTAACAAAATAGCCAAGGAGAACCCTGTGCTTAATGTGCCAACCAATAGCCCAACAATACCC
>JAQCBC010000069.1 GCA_027621615.1 bacterium | reverse complement strand
TGAATTGAAAAAGCTACTTGAATCTCTTGATCCAACTTTTGATTGGATAACGTATCTTCAATTAATTGTGCATTTTGGATCGCGGCCGCACTCAACGCCGTAATCGTCGATAATGTATCAATATCACCCTGTATGAGTGGCTTGGACTCTGGTTTTGACTTTTGTACCACGTGCAAAATCCCAATTAACTTATCTTGCAATTTAATTGGGATACATACATAGCTATCCACCAACACTTTAGTCTTTTGATTCAACAAGGCATCGCTATGATAATTTTTAATCGCCAATAAAGTCTGCATTTCAACCACATGCTGTGATAAAGTTTGTCCCGATACGAATCGATATTGGCGTCTAATCTTATCCGGAAAATTTTCATGAACACGGGTCACAAATGCCGTGCCTTGCTTCAGTTGAATACACCCCATATCTGCATGCCCAATTGATAACAACAGCTGCAACAAAACGGATAACAACCGATCCAAGTCCGTAATCGAATTTAAAATTTTAGTCACCTGCTCAATAATCGACAACCGCTGCTCATTCACCCGTTGAATGTGGGCCACCTTAGTAATATTTCGCAACACAATGACCGTCCCAATCGGGCGCTTATCCACCCCACACACCGGAGCAATATTCGCCGACAAGACCAGCTCGTTCGCATTCAGCTCAATATCGGTGAACGCTTTTTGCTCGATAATGGACTGGACCAATAAATCCATAATCCCTAAATCGCTTAATTTATCCAAAATCGCATTGGATGACACGTCCGTACTAATCTGCAAAAATTGCTTTGCCGCACGGTTAACAATATCGATCTCATGATGTTCATCCAACATAATCATGCCTTCGGTCATGGACCCGATCATGGACGATATTTTTGTTTTTTCAGACGCACGAATAAATTTCATGCGCCATAAATGCGTTGAAATCTGGTTGCTAATCGTATGTAAAAACGTATAATCGGATTGCGTGTAGGCTTGGTGCCGATGCGTGCCCAGATATAAAAGACCCATAAATTGGCCGCGAAAAATCAAGGGCACATTGACCACCGAATTGAGCTGTTTAATTGTACTTAATTCTTCAGAGACATTATACTCAATTTGCCGAATAATATTAGCTGATCGCGCATCCACAATGCGGCCCAAAAATGACAAACTGTGCTTGAGTACCTCATCGCGCACATGTTCAACCAATTGATTGTCAGCCGGACTATTTAAATAAAAGACCAGTTTACTGGCTGCATTGGACGGAACCCCGAGCAAAAATACGCAAAAGAGATCCATGTCCAACACTTTGTTTAATGCCTCAAACATAATGGAAACCGCCTGTGAATGCGTCAAAGACTGACCCAATTCATACGATATTTCATGCAACACCGACATGACAACATAATCACTGGATTCTGGCTTGCCCTGTGATTGATCCTCCAGCTGTCGGCGCAACACCACCGGCAACACCTTGGCGGCCAACCATTCGACTTCCCCGGCTACCGCAGGATCACACACCCCCGGATAACCCACCGCAACCACACCCATGCACGCATGCCGCAACGTCCGCAATACAAAATACTGCGTGTTATGCGCCGGGGGATCCTCCAGATCAATGGGACTGGATAGTTGATCAACCCCCCAATTCAATTGCCCCACTTTTGTTCGTAAAGCCGTATAGAGCGACACAGATACCAATGGATCCGCATCCGCGACTTCGGCCACCACCTGCGCATTGTCCGGTTCAAGAATAAGACTATGCACCCGATGCATCAATGGCTGCGATCCGCTCACCAAATGCATTGAGTATTGTTAAAACATAACTGGCCATTGATGACTCTTCACAATACTGTTGAACCGTCACCGCCATCCCACTAGGCCGTCATAAAAACGTTTGAATCTGTATCGCTAAATCCCCTAATGCTTCGGGGATTCCAGGTCGAGCGTTCGCAAACGATAAGTCCCCAGTTCCTTGAATGGGCACCAAATGAATATGCGCATGGGGCACGTCCAACCCGGCCACCAGCACCCCCACTCGGTTGCATGGAACCGCCTGCTCAATGGCCCGTGCCAAGCGCTGGGCAACGGTCATGCTGGCTTGCAACACGGGTTCTGGCAAGTCAAAAAATCGATCAACTTCCACCCGTGGGACTAACAAGGTATGCCCACGCTGTATTGGGTTAATGTCTAAAAAGGCCACAAACTGGTCATCATCATACACCCGATAACTGGGGAGGTCACCCGCAATAATTTTTGAAAATAATGATGTCATAGTTTGGAAGTATGTTACAGTATACTAGTATGGCATTATTTGTATTGGTTTTCAAATTAATTGCCCCAATATTTATCATTGTATTTTTGGGGGCTTTCTTGCGCTACCGGGGCATGCTCACGGATCGGTTTGTCACAACCGCATCCCAGCTAACCTTCCAAACCGCACTCCCCGCTCTGGTTTTTTTAAAGATAGCCAAAGCCCCCCTGCATGAGTTAGCCACCTTCAATTTAATCTGGGCGGCATTGATGGCGTTGGCCCTGTACAGTTTGGGGCTCCTCCTCCTCAGTCGCCATTACCGGCCCAATCAAGCCGTTTTTATCCAAGCCGGGTTTCGGAGCAATTTTGGCATTATTGGCTTAAGCATTGCTTGGCTGTTATGGGGCAACATCGGCCTTAGCCAAGCAGCCTTGCTGCTGGCGTTTATCAGCCCCCTATACAATGTCGGCAGCATTGTGGTGTTTAACTACTACAATCCCCAAGCCAATGGACCAAGCTATTGGCAATCGTTTGTAAAAACACCCATGCTGTGGGGGGCCTTGTTGGGCATTACTTTTGCCTATTACGATTGGGGGATTTCTCCAGTCGCCGAACAAACCTTGCAATACCTTGGCGCCTTGGCCCTGCCGTTAGCCTTAATTGGCATTGGAGCCACCTGCACTAAAGAAACGATTTTATCCCTCTCTTGGGTGCATGGTGTAGTGTGTGGACTTAAGCTAATTGTTGCACCAGCATTGGCTGTTGGTATTGGCATTGCTCTGGGGCTTTCGGGACTGGATCTTGGGGTTTTATTTCTGCTCATGGCAACCCCGACCGCAGTGGCTAGCTTTATTGTCGCGCAAAGCTTGAACGGAGATATTAAACTCGCCAGCAGCCTCGTGGTCATGACCACGATTTTGTCCAGCATTACATTGCCCATTGGTATTACCCTACTGGTTTACGGGGGCTGGATCAGCTTGCCTGGCTTTTAAACCAATCGCATAATATTTATACTGAGCCTTAAAACCCCAATACTGACTCAACACTGATTTATTTATATCCGGTATATTATCAAACCCCGTCGCATGCATTGTGTGCTGAGGAAATTCCTGCTGGATCTGATGTAAAACTCGATTATTGTCGACACGCAATGGCATATCGTGCACAAGAAAATAATCGCGAGTATGATCAATCCCACTGGCCACTCGATCCGGAAAATGTCGCAAGAATAAATACTGTATGGGGGATGCAAAACTGGCATCATGATCTGAAATAAGCGCAGTAGAGCCAACAAAACTAATGATGCATTGGGTTGAACGGGGTTGTTGACGAATTTGCGATACAATCTCATCATGGGGGATAAACAAAATTGGCTGAATAAACCAGGTTTTTTGAACATTACACACCAAGACAACGGCGTTGATCATCAGCCACCCCATGATGAAATATGAAGGCCCACGAACTTTAATCAGACTATACACAAACAAATAAACCATTGGCATTAAAAATCGGGGGGTGCTTTGAATGGCATACGGATAGAAAAATGTTGTAAAAAAAACAGTCACAAAAAACAGCATGCCAACACAATACATGGAAAAACGAACCGTGTCATCCGCACTGGCTGTTGCCTGACGACATACAAAAACAACCAACGCCCCAACAAATACAGCGGCCACAAGCGACCCAATTGGATGCAAAAACTCACCAACCACGGCAGCATACGGCAGATACAAAATTCTGATTATTAATTGTTTAACAATCGAATAATCAAATTGAACCAATTGCGTAGAAAACTGGTTGGATTTTAGGGCAAGTACCGGAATCGCTCCAATCAAATTAATCCCAGCTCCTACACTGAATTGACGCCAATCTGGCCATCGCTTTTGCATTAACAATCGTCCAGCTACACTAGTCACAAACAGTAAATAGCCCATATAACTGCTGTTTAATAAAACAACACCACTCACACACCCAACAACCACGTACTGCCATTGCCCCGTTTTTTCCCATCGATAATAAGCATAAAGACTCACCATCACCCATAACGATGCAAATGAATAATAACGAACTTGTTTCGCATACATAAAAAAATAAGACGAAACAGTACAGACACCAATAAAGGCCAAGCGTTGGGATAGCAATGAAAACCCACGCATGGCTATCCCCCCAACCACAACAAAATGACAGGCAATGGGCAGAACATTAAACCACCAATCGTATACAATCGATTCAGGCATCACCTTGCGCCAGATATTGGTCACCCAATAATGGCCAACCGGATGCCCCGGATCTGGCTGTTGAAAATACTGTTTAAGCATTTCACCTAAGGGTTTTTTAGCATAAAAAATAGTAAATAACTCATCACCCCAATAGGTAAACGTCTGACTCATTGCCATATACGCAAAAAACCCGAACACACAGGCCAATAGGGGCAAAATCTTTCCTATACGCGTTACATCCAACCGATTTAATCGGGTCGCCAACGCCATTACAACTGACCTTTAATTTTTTCACCCCACTGTTCGGACCCTTCATTCCTGGGAATTTGAACAGTCCCAATATAGTATTCGCCATCCCAAGCATACGGATAAATCTTTAGTTGTTTGAGCACCTTATCTATACCATCATAGCCTAGGCGAATCATCCCCATTGGTTTAAATACATAGTGTGATTCCACACGTTGTTTCTCCGCCATGGTACCGATAAATATAATTGGCCTATCCTGCAGCGCATGGTGATCATAATAGTGTTTTGATTTAATATGCGATTCTGAATTATATACCACAGTCAATCGATTTGTGTTTATAACAACTACACCGTCTCGGCTGTAGTGCAGAACCAAATATGGTTCAATATAATCATTCATTAAATAATAGCCGCCCCGATCGGGTGCATATTGATTAATTAATGAGTATGCCTGCGTAATAACGCGATCCTTCTTAAGAACCAGCCATTTAATGGGAATAATACTCACCGCACCCATACACACGCTCACAACAACATAGGGAAGCCACCGATTTGACACACGAACCAACAATGGGGCAAGCATAACATAGGCAAACAAAATAGCCAGCAAAACTTGCTCAAATTCTTTATCAATGGGGGATGTTGCATACACAAACAAAAAACCAAACCAAGTAACAAATGCCGCTAAAATTGTTGTTTTTTCATTATGATTGCGCGATTGATAAAGC
>JAQCBC010000068.1 GCA_027621615.1 bacterium | reverse complement strand
GCCGTCGAACAATATCTTTTTTCTGAAGAATACTCCGGTTGATACAAGTAGCATTCAGGTGACGGAGATGGATTCTAATGGAAATCCGAATGGAAATACGATTGTTGTTCAAAAAGTCGATGCGTACACAGGCTTCATTCAGTTAGCACCCGGGGGGAGTTCGCAAGTGTCGGTAACGTATAAATATCGCTCATCTGAAAGCATTATTGGAACAATCGTATTGGGAGAACAGATTGATACAACGAGTCCTATAAACTCGAATAGTCCTAGCATTCATTCTTTTTCATTACCTACAGTTCCAGTGAACTATCAGAGTATTAGTAAGTTAGTAGTAATAAATCCGGGATACAATCAGACAGAATTAATTGATGACAAGACGTCGTATGAAGTAGAGTATTTTGATGGCAGTGAAATAGAGATTACATTTAAACTTAATGAGGATGTTCAACAAAAGACTTCTAAACTAACAAAGGATTTATTAAAAAAGGGGACACAAATACATATCTATTATCAAACTCCCAGTAAGTTGGAGGATGGATCTATGTTGGATAATAAGACCTATGGTGTTTCAGCTGGGTATGATTGGGGGGATCGTGGCAAACTGGACGTTGAGGTTGCATTGGCAGAAAATAATTTTCAACGCAAAAAAATTGATGCTGAGGCAATAAATTTGGATCAGGTTTCGCCTGGCCAATATCAATTGAATCCCAATATTGTGGAGGGATCCGAAATCATTCGAATTAGAAAACCCGGTACCTCGGGCAAAATTTTGAATCGAAATTCCGAGTATTCCATCAACTACATTCAGGGAAGTTTTCGATTTCAAAACCTGACGGTTTCAACGAATGAGAAAGTTGACGTTTCCTATCAGTATTATCAACAGGGCGAAGGGTCTCGGCAGACGCAGAAAAGTGGCGCATACAAAGTGAGCGGGGAGTATGGCCTGACGGATCATTTGCGTGTATCTGGGCATACCCTGGCGGTCGACAATACCTTTGACCCCGTGGGTACGATGGTGGAGTCCAGTGGAACTACGTTATGGGGGAGCCGACTCGACTACACGCCGAGCGCCAATCAAAATTTGTTTTCTAGAGTGGAAACCCGACGGGTCTATCGGCCGCATTCGAATGATGATTCGGTATACAACAACAACCAACAGATTGTTTTGGGCTCGGATCAATGGGCATGGCGTGGCATCCATACGCAATTTCAATATGAGCACCAACGCACTACAGAACGCCAGCCCGCGTCGACAAACTATAAAATTGATGAACGCATGAATCGGTATCAGGCCCAGATTGGCTTTGGGCCAGAGTATTTAAAAACAAGCATCAATACCCAACAATCATCCAGAATCGATGCGGCTCAAGATCAAGCCAGTTATTCGGATCAATACGACATTAAAACCGTGTACACCCAATCCAATGTCTGGGGGATGGATTCGGTTAATCTCACGGGTATTTATGCACGCAGTCACACCAAGCAAGCATTAAAAACGTCCAGCAACAGTCGTGAAGTCAATACTAAAAAGTTTCTCAGTGTGGTAAACCCCAATGCCGCCATGCGCATTCAAATGGACTCCGTTATTGATGCCATACAGACTCGAAATGGTCAAAATAACTACTTAGAAACCATACCCGATGTAACCGGAAAATTAACCTACAAACCGTATTATTGGTTGGACACCAATTTGCAGTATCGTGATAAAGTGTATGAAAGTGCAGTTTTGGGGCAACAAGGGCGTCAAGAAAAGCGGCAGGTGTATCAACTCGATCGATTGGAAGTGTACCCCATGCTGGTGGCGTTGAACCAGCCTTGGATTAGTCAATCGTTTCAGCTTTTCCGGCGATCCAATTTGATGAGTAGCTACAGTATTTTTGAACAAACACAAAACAACCGGCTCATGGACACACGCACCGATACCTTATCGTTTACCTATCGTGATTTTTCACCTGTTTCATTTATGACAATTCGGCAAATTAATGGCCAGAACCTACTGTCAAATACCAATAATCGGGTGAAAACAGGGGATCAAACAGAATCGCGATCCCACAGCCAAACGACAGATCTGTCAGTAGACATTTTTTTTAAGTATAATCGATCGTTTTGGCGGTATTGGGAGTATGGGTATGCATTTGATAACCAACAAACGGATTCGGAGGCATTTACGCAGTATCAGCCCGATGGTCAGAATGCCGAGGTAGCCCAAACCACCAGTGTGCGCGATTCGACGGACACCACCCATCGGGTATCGTTTTCGCCCGGCAGTGTGCATGTCGCTGGAATCCCCATGGGGCCAGTTGCAGCGACGGTGCGCTGGTCTAAGGCGATCAGTCAATACGATTCGCTTTCGTTGGATCGGGTGGGCACGGAATCCACCATTGTGGATGATTCGGATGCGTTGGAAACTCAAGCCGCTGTGAATGCATCGCCGTATAACCGGTTTCGGACTCAGATTGATTGGCGGCAAAAGACACAATTTTTTTCACGCAGTATGACCACCGAGAAACGGGGAGCGTTTCTAAATATGGATCGGGATTTATTGCTCAGTGTGGCGGCCCCAATCGCTCAGCGGCTGAACCTAAAGACATCGGGCAACTGGTATGGCATTGAGCAATACAGCAAACCCGATACGGTTGTATCGCGATCGGATCTTCAATCATCTAGCATCTATCAAGAAAAATTGGTGCAATATGCCGATGCGTACAGTGCGGATTTGGATTGGCGGTGGCGATCCTGGCTATCCTTAACAGCGGGAGGGTCTCGCTTATCCAAGCAGGAAAGTACGCATCGTCCAGCGGATACCAACAGCCGGCGATCGGCGCTGTTTTCCCAAACCGTTGGACGAACAGGATTTGTATGGCGCCCGTGGTCCTTTATGGATGTGGATTATGATTACAGCTACAAAACGGCTGAAACATCGGCCAATCCTGGGGCAAAAACCGGGGAGTCCCATGGTGTAAACATAAAATTATACAAAAAGAAACCGTTTGTTACCGTTGATGTTACCATGGATTGGCTCTATACAACCGGCCAGGATTTTAATGCATTGGATCAAAATACATTGCGTAGCGGCGCGGGGGTTGTGACCAATATTGCCATTCGAAATCGGGAAGACTATGTTCGAAACATGAGTGTTAATGTGGATATTAATGTGCCAACAAACGTCCAATTTGTGGACAAAATTACGGTCACGGGTAGCGGTTATTTTTCAAGTGTTGTGGACCAAATTAATGAAACCAATAGCTACGATGTGGGCGGTGTTATGATTACAACACGGGTGGATTTTTAATGCAAAGAGTTGTCTATTGCGCCCATTCCCCAGTACACTAATACTATGACACAAGTACTGCGTGTGGGTGTAATTGGTTTAGGCAATATGGGCCGGCACCATGCCAAGCATTGGCACCAGTATTCGGGGGCTCAATTGGTTGCCGTGTGCGATTCAGATAGCGATCGGAGTCAGGCGTATGCTGACCAATATGCCTGCCAAGCCTATACCGATTTTTCAGCGATGCTGGCGGCTGAGGCGTTGGATGCGGTGAGTATTGCCGTTTCAACCGCTGCACATGCATCCGTAGCGTTGGCGTGTATTGCAGCGGGTGTGTCGGTATTAATCGAAAAACCCATTGCCAAAACCGTAGCCGATGCGGAACAAATTTATGCTGCTGGCGATGCGGTGACGGTTATGATTGGCCATATTGAGCGATTTAATCCAGCCATCGTGGCCGCTAAGCAGCTTGTTGATGCGGGCACATTGGGTGCGATTATCTCAATCAATACCCAACGATTAAGCCCACTGCCACCCCAGATCACGGATTCGGATGTGTTGTTGGATTTGGGGGTTCACGATGTGGATCTGGTGACTTACTTAATGGGATCTTCCCCCGTAGGCTCGACCATTTATACCCATGATTTTCATCGGCCAGGGCAAGCCTGCCATGCCAATATTGCCTTGGAATACACAAACAACCAAAGCGCATTGGTGCAAGTGAGTTGGGCCCATCCTTTTCGACAACGAACCGTATCCATTACGGGCACACAAGGTTATGTATCGGTGGATTTGTCGGGACCAACCGTGATGCATTATTCAGAGCAGCACCCAGACGGTGTGCCGGTATCCGTCACGCCAACCGATGCGTTGGGGGCTCAAATTGCTCATTTTGCCAACTGCGTCCATACCCAGCAAGCACCCTTGGTGACGGCCGAATCGGCGATTCAAACATTAACGCTATTATCCCATGAGCATAATTAGTTTAAAGATTAAATATAAAGGTATAATATAAAAGTTATGAAAAAGTAAAATAACTGGGGTTCTTTCAATGGCGTTACATTCCTTTTGGCTAGTAATATTTATAATTTACATTGCTAGGCCATGTTTTTTAAATAAAGGAAGTGTTGTAGGGAAAGATTCCATTGCATTTGCTCAGGAAATTGGCAGACTTGATATTGTATCAATTTTACTAGCATTTTTAGGGATTATTATTGCTTTGGGTGCTTTTTTAGGGTTTGGGTGGATAAGAAATGATGCTATGAATGAAGCAAGAGAAACAGTAACTGATCGTGCAGGAGATTTAATTAAAGAAACACTACATGAAAACCCAAAATTGATTGAGGTTGCCTTGTCAGATGTACTATTAAATCGTGAGATTAAGAAGAAAAGTCTTATAAATACAGATTTTATATGGGAAGATAGTAAATTAAAAGGAGATGTTTAGCGTAATTGCCTTGAAATATGAACCTTTGCTTGTAATTATGTCAAGGGGGATAATCGCCAACATTAACGCTATTGGTTTAAGGGTTGGATTCAAAATATGTCACAATGCCGTCGTGAATGGATTGGGCAATACGAGCCCGAAACTCTGGGTTTTTGAGTTTTTTAGCATCATCCCTGTTGGTCATGAAGGCCGGCTCGACGAGAGCCGCTGGCATTGTGGTGTGATTCAAAATATACAATTTGGAGCGTTTGACCCCGTTGTCTTTTAACTTGAGTTCGCGGGTCATGGCCGATTGTAACTCAGTGGCCAATCGACGATCTTTCCATTTGTAAAAATACGTTTCTGTTCCGTTGGCGTGTTCTTTATAAAACGAATTCACGTGAACGCTGACGGTAATGTCGGCGTCGTTAGCATTGGCTTCGGATGATCGACTGGATAACGATGGGTTGCGATCCGATAATCGTAAATTAACGACACGGGCACCGGATTGGCGCAAGAGCCGCATGAGATGATCCGAGATGTCGCGATTGTAGTCTTTTTCATGGATTCCGTATAACCCCACAGCACCCGGATCACTGCCCCCATGCCCAGGGTCAATTGCAATGACCCGCCGTTTAAGGGGTTCGTTTTTGGTATTTACTGGTGCCAATGGGGGGCTTGGCATTGTTATTTTCCCCACAATCTCGCGGTCGGGTTCGGGTTGGAAGCGTACGGTGAGTTGGTTGCCAAATTCTGGAAATATGAGGGGGGTTTTTGAGCGAAGTGGAATGTCAATATGGGTATTGGTTATCAAGATTTCCCCATAGTAATG
>JAQCBC010000067.1 GCA_027621615.1 bacterium | reverse complement strand
GAACCGGAATCAGCTCGAGGGGTTTCCTATGCTCGAAATTATGGGATTCAACACGCCCAAACACCGTGGGTGGCCTTTTTAGATAACGACGATTATTGGTTGCCGGATCACATTGAACAGCTGTGCAAAACGCATGCGGAAGCCCCCTTTTACTATTGGTTGCAAAGTCCTGAACAATGGATTCGTCATGGTAAGCCAGTCATACCCCAACGGCATCATATTAAGGTTGCTGGCTGGATATTTGATGCCGCTTGCCAACGGTGTATGGTGTCCCCCTCTTCGGTATTAATTCGGCGGGACTGGCTCCTGGCTCATGGCGGGTTCCAAACCCAGTTACCCGCTTGTGAAGATTATGATTTATGGTTGTCTCTATCAAGAGAATTACCGATTGGGCTATCCCCCATGCCCACGGTTGTGAAATACGGTGGCCATGCTGATCAATTATCGCAACGCTACCTGGCCATGGACATCTATCGACTGGCTAGTTTAATTCGCCATTTGCTCAGCGAACCTCACCCTGTTTATCAAAAAAAAATACTGGCTACGATTCAAAATAAATTTAAAATTCTATACAGTGGCGCTCAAAAAAATGGGACGCTTCAGCAACAATTATGGGGCAGAGAAAAAGAATTGCTTACTCTCGAATATTAACTTTGGCTCGATTCTTAAAAAATAACCGAATCGGCACACCCTCAAAATCAAACGCCTCTCGGAAGCGTTTCTCTAAAAATCGTTGATATTGTGGCGATAGCAACTGTTTGTTATTCACAAAAAAGATAAACGTTGGCGGGCTACTTTCCGCTTGTGTGGCATAAAAAATACGCAACGGCTGCCCTGTTTTTGAGGGCGGCTGGCTGTGATCCACCACAGATCGAATAAACTGATTTAACCGCGATGTTTGAATGCGTTGCTGACTCCGAGCCACCAAATCCGGAATCTTTGCAAAAATACTGTGATGCTGATGCCCCAAATGAGCCGAACCAAAAATAAACGGATAATGCTGCAAGGCGGGCATCGCCCAGGTCGCTTTTTTAATTAGCGAACGCCGATTGGCATCGCTGCGTTCCAATAAATCCCATTTATTCACAAAGACAATGATAGCCTTGGCCGAATCCATGGCCATACTAAGCAACCGTTTATCGTGATCGGTTAAAAACGGATCCGCCTCCAAAACTAGCACAACCACATTCACATCACTCATGGCAGAGGAGGACCGGACGACCGAATAGTACTCAACATCATCGGTAATTTTTGATTTTCGGCGAATACCCGCCGTATCCACCAACATAAACGACTGATCCTGAAATTGAAACGGCACCCGAATGGAATCCCGGGTGGTTCCAGCTTTATTATCCACCAGTACACGCTCATCATTTAAAATTGTATTGAGCAACGACGACTTGCCCACATTCGGGCGCCCAATAAACGCAATGCTGTGACTGGCGTCTGATTCTACCGCTTCTACCCCATCGGCTTCAGCATACACCTGCGTGCACACGGCATCCAACAAATCCGAAAAGCCAGTTCCGTGCGCCCCCGATACTGGATACACCGTATCAAATCCCAAGCGATAAAACTCCGTATACTCATGATGCACCCGGGTATCGTCCACTTTATTCACCAACACATACACTGGTCGGTTGGCCTGGTGCAAATACCGTGCAATCAGTTGATCATGCGTTTGAATACCCGCTTGGTAGTCCACGACAAATAAAATTGCGCTGGCTTGCTCAATGGCATGCTTGACCCTGGATTCAATAGCCGATTGCAAATAAATATCGCTGGAATTGCTTAAAAATACCCCCCCACTGTCCACCAATAGCAGCGCATGGGAATCCCACGTTAACGGGTACATCGCAATATCCCGAGTGACGCCCGATTCATCCGATGTAATGGCTTGCCGCTTTCCCAACAATCGATTAATAATTGTGGACTTTCCCACATTGGGGCGTCCCATAATCAATAGCTGTGGGTGCTGATTAGGCATGCGTCAAGGCCAGCAAAGCGGTGTGGGGATACAACGACGCATGATCATCCGACCATTGAACCCCAATGGCATATTGACCAACCGGCTGAATATCAACCGGAACGGCATCACTCTGAATACCCGTGGGGGTATCCGATGTGCACAATGCACACTGACACGCCTGTCTTAATGCATCTAAATGAATTGAATGCGCATGACTTTGATGCGTCAGGGTTAGCTGATTGTCTGCATAGTTTAGGGCAGGCAGGGTTCGATCCTCTTGTTCGGCCAAACGCTGCGTCAGGCCTTGTGCCAGTTCTTGAAACGCCACACTAACCGAATGATCGGGATCCACCAAGACCAGCGGAACTCCATGATCGCACGCTGTTGTCAACACGGCATCCAACGGCAACTGAATGGTATGGCTAAAGCCATATTGGCTTTCCAAATAGTCTTTGGCGCCTTGCCCAAATGGATAATGCCGATGGGTACACCCCTCGCATAGAAAGTAGCTCATGTTTTCAACCACCCCTACCGTTGGAATGTTTAACGAATCAAACATATGAATGCCTTTAATCACATCCACCAAGCTCAGGGCTTGCGGCGTGGTTACAATCAGGGCCGCCGCAATGGGAATTAATTGGGCCAAGGTAATGTGAATGTCGCCGGTTCCTGGCGGCAAATCCAAAATTAAATAATCCAACTCTCCCCATTGGGTGCCCATTAATAATTGCTGAATCAGGCGACTCACCATGGGGCCTCGCATAATAGCTGGCTCGGGTTCGCTGGGATCTTGAGTATAAGCAAAGGACATTAATTTAACACCCTGAAACACTTTGGGAATTATTTGCTCGTTAATCATACCCAACGGTTCTGGAGGCAAATGAATTAAAGTATCCAGACTGGGGCCATAGATATCGGCATCAAAAAAGCCAACCGAATAGCCTTGTTTTGCCAAGGAAAACGCCAGATTAACCGCAACGGTGGATTTCCCGACCCCGCCTTTGCAACTGGAAACGGCCACAATGGTCTTGACGCGATCCAGCCCCTGTTCCGGTTGTGGATGGGTTGACTGGGACCGTGGAATTAAGCCAATCTCCACACTGGCCACCCAATCCAAGCCCGATACTATTGTTTGTGCCTGCTGTTTATACGCATGGCGTTCATCATACGCACTACCACCCAGATCCAAGGCCAAGGATACCGCATCCCCTTTGACAACTAAGTGTTTCACATATCCCAATCGAACAATGTCTTGATCCTCATGGTATACACTGGATAAAGCTGCAAGAACCGCTTCTTTTTTATTCATGATTCACCGGCGTTCCATACAAAACCAAGGGCGTCGCTCCAGTGATGGTAACATCCAACCAATCCCCCACAGCCAAATGGGTCGCCATAGCTTCAGGGACAATCACAATGGTATCCGATTCATTGCGACCGGCCATATCATTGCCTTTTTTAGTCGTGGCTTGATCCATCAAAATACGTTGCACCTGCCCCACTTGACTGAGTAAAATTTGACTTCGGTTCTCTTTTTGAATGGCATTAAGTGCTTGCAACCGTTGGTTTTTAATGGCTTTGGGAACATCATCGGGGTACCGGCGGCTTGCTAACGTGTTTTCTCGGGGCGAATACTCAAATATATAGGCTTTTTCAAAGTTAGCGCGCCGGGTGACATCGGCCGTGTCTTCGAAAGCAGCGTCCGTTTCTCCGGGAAACCCAACAATAATATCAGTGCTAATGCTCACATTGGGAATGATGGCACGTGCGGTGTCTAATAAACCTAAAAATTCTTCTTTGCTATAGGGGCGATTCATTTTTTTCAACAATTCAGTATTTCCCGATTGCAAGGGCATATGCAGTTGATTGCAAATGTTGTCTCGCTCGGCAATCACATGCAGCAACTTTTCGGGGAAGTCTTTGGGGTGTGGGGATGTAAATCGAATGCGTCGAATACCCGGCACATCACTCACTTTTGCCATTAAATCGGCAAAATCATAGTGCTCATCACGATACGAATTAACATTTTGGCCCAATAGCGTAACTTGTTCATAACCCAGAGCAACCAAGCGCTCCACTTCCTCAACAATATTATCGGCACTGCGACTGCGCTCGCGCCCACGGGTAAAGGGCACGACACAAAACGAACAAAAATTGTTGCATCCGCGCATAATAGCAAGCCAAGCATTCACCCCGCTTTTTTGAGCGGGCATTACATCAGAATAGGTTTCAAACTCAGACAAGGTAACATCAAAGGGTTTTTCTTGTGAGTCGTAACAATTGTCAATTAATGACGGCAATTGTTTGTAACTATCGGGCCCAGCAATAAAATCAATATTCAGTTTGGGATCATTGAGCAAGTCGGATTTGAAATTGGTTGCCATGCAACCTAAAATCCCAATTTTAACGGGTTGGTTCTGCTTGGCTTGCCGAATGGTGTGAATGCGATTGTACACTTTGGTATTTGCATTTTCTCTCACCGAGCAGGTGTTGAGCATGACAACGGATGCCGCCTCTACGGTATTGACCAAAGTATGCCCAGCTTCGCACACAATCGACTCCACCAATTGGGTGTCGTAGACATTCATCTGGCATCCGTAGGTCTCGATATAAATCTGTTCTGTCTTAGCTGTTCCCACCCTTTTAGTATACCATTAAAAGCGATTTGAAATAAAACCTTCGGTGTGAAATATCCGTCTGATTTTTTAAAACACAACACCCATTGTGAGTCGAAGCACATTCAAATTGGTTGTGTCTGCTGAATTAGCCTGACGCATGGCGGTTGTAATTGATGTGTCAAACTGCAGGGATCCAATATAAACCCCCAGTCCAAACGATAGCGATTGATTGGGGGTTATCCCAACTCGAATCGGCGTGAATGGACTAACATAATACTGCCCACCTAAAATTATACTGGCGTCTCGATTGGTTCTTTTATGAACATCAATAGTTAGCAATGTATTGTGTGTGGATTGAAGCCCCAGTCCCGTTCGGATAATTTTAGGCATATCCGATTGTCGTTTCGATGCGGTGTTCCATCGAATTCCAGATTGTGCACTATTTTGAACCGATAGGCCCCAGCTGATGTGCTTCCAACCCCGTTGACTGAGCCAATCGTGTTTGAGAATCGTTAACGTGCCGATGTCGAGACCGTTGCCACTGGCCCGATAATCTGTCAAGTGCTCGTTTACCCATCGTGCCGTTACTCCAGCAATGACATCAATATTCCAATTCAATTCTGCATGGCGTGTGTGCTTAAATACAGAACGTGCCAATGACACTTGCATCCCATCACCTGCGTAGCCAAAGTATCGACCTGTGTGAACATACTGATGTTGCGTGCGATCATACACTGTCTCTTTACCCCAATCGACCATTACAACAATTTTGCTAATACCGAGCACCGATTGAAACCATGTGGGGGATATAAAATTTAATACGGTATAATCAGCATCAATAATTCGGTACGTTGTTATAGAAGCATGCCTTTTTTGGTTCCCATATAGTCCAGCTGGGTTTACAGCCGGTGTGTTGAATTGGCCATAAACACTGGTCACGGCACCCCCCATG
>JAQCBC010000066.1 GCA_027621615.1 bacterium | reverse complement strand
GGCTTATTTTACAGTGGACGACGCTGTGTTTGCGGTGGTTCCGGCGTATCAGGCATCGGATTGGTCATCGGTGAATCGCATCGCCCAGGCGCAGCGAGTCCCGGCCCAATCGCGGGTGACGCTTGAAGCGGTATTAAATCGAACGATGCTCTTTTATCAGGCTTTGGTGTGGTATGGCCTGGTGATGCTGATGCTGCTGGCCAGTTACCGATTTCGGTGGGTTTCGGCTTTCGTTCTCCCCACCACCGTATGGGCGTTTGGTCTTCACAGTGTGGGGTTGCTGTGCCGCATGATTATAGAAAACCGACCACCGGTGACAAACTTGTATTCATCGGCTGTATTTGTCGGCTGGGGGGTCTTGGCATTGGCATTGGCAATTGGGCCTCGGATGCGGTCGGCTGCCAATCGATCAGCCTTGCTGTTTTTTTCCTTATGCATTAATTTTTTGACTTTAATTATTGCCCATCATTTAGCCATTCAGGGGGATACCTTGCAAATGCTGCAAGCGGTATTGGATACCAATTTTTGGTTGAGCACCCATGTGGTGATCATGACATTGGGATACAGTGCAATGCTGTTGGCGGGGTTTTTAGGCGCTTATTATGTGGTGCGGCGCTTGATGGATAGACACTTTGAGGCACAGGCATCGGACTTGGTTCGGTTAACGTTAATTATTGTGATGATTGGCTTATCATTAAGCAGTATTGGGACTATTTTAGGAGGCATTTGGGCGGACCAAAGTTGGGGGCGATTTTGGGGGTGGGATCCCAAAGAAAATGGTGCGTTGCTGGTGGTGCTCTGGGGGGCGATCATATTGCATGCGCGGTTAGCCGGTTGGATCAAAGAACGGGGGGTGATGGTCTTGGCAATTGGGGGCAATGCCGTGGTAGCGTTTTCTTGGTTTGGGGTGAATATGCTGGGGATTGGTTTGCATGCGTATGGGTTTATGAATAAATCCATGGGGTGGCTCATTGGGTTTTATTTGCTTAATGGGTTTTTAATGTATTTGGGGCTTTTGCCCAAGCGATTTTTAAAGTAGACTAAGCATATGGGAAATCGATCCGTGATAGCTGGTTTAATTGGATTTAGCGCCATCGCTGTGGTGGGCTTGTTTGGGTTGATTTACGGAAATTTAATTACAATTTCGAGCCATAACCCGCTGATTCAATCGTTGCCCTTAGTTAATGCGTTGTTAAACAGTGCGGCAACAGTATGCTTGTGCTTGGGATTGGCGGCTATTTTAAAAAAACGCGTCAACTGCCATCGGTTTTGGATGCTGGGGGCATTCGTTATGTCGTCGTTATTTTTGGTGAGCTATTGTGTGTATCATGCGGTGCATGGGGATACCCCTTTTTTGGGTCAGGGTTGGATTCGACCAGTGTACTTTTTCATTTTAATTTCCCATATTATCGTATCGATTGCGGCATTGCCGTGTATTTTGGTGACCGTTTATTTGTCGCTGACTGAGCAAATTGTTTTGCACAAACGCTTGGCTCGATGGACGTGGCCGCTCTGGTTTTATGTATCGGTAACGGGGGTGTTGGTGTACGTCATGTTGCGCTTTTTTGGGTAATCGCTTGATTCAAACAGCCACATTTGGCGGTGGGTGTTTTTGGTGCATGGAAGCGCCGTTTGCCATTTATGGCGTGATCGATTGTGTGGTTGGCTACATGGGCGGTGATTCCCCAAACCCGACGTATGCGGACGTGTGTACGGGTCGTAGTGGCCATGTGGAGGTTGTCCATATTCAGTATGACGCCACGCAAATTCCCTACACCGTTTTGGTGGATATTTTTTTAAAACACCACGACCCGTCGGATGCGGGCGGGCAATTTGCGGATCGAGGTGCTCAGTATGCCTCAACCGTGTTTTATTACGATGCGCATCAGCGTGCGTGTGCCGAATCGGCGATCGCACAGTACGCCCAATCCATGCAGCGGCCGTGCGCCACACACATTCGACCGGCTATGCCCGTGACCGTGGCTGAAGCTCAGCACCAAGGGTATGCCGCATCTCAGCCAGTGGCCTATGCCCAGTATTATCACGGATCCGGGCGAGCAACGGCCATTCAGGAGCAGCAGATGCGGGGCCTGACTGATCATCAGCGTCACGTGATCCACGGGGGCACTGAACCCCCGTTTGACAATGCCTATTGGGATCACAAGGCACCGGGGGTGTATGTGGATTGTGTGTCTGGGGAGCCGTTGTTTCGTAGTCAAGACAAATACGATTCCGGAACCGGCTGGCCCAGTTTTACGGCACCCCTGGTCCCATTGATTGAGGTTGAGGATTACGCATTGGGGTATTGCCGCACAGAGGTGCGGGCCCCAAAATCATCCATTCATTTGGGGCATGTCTTTTCAGATGGGCCTCAGGGTGGGCGTCGCTTTTGCATTAATAGCGCGGCGTTGGTTTTTCATACTATCTAAAACGTCGGGAGGGTTTACGCTACTTGATTAAGCTGGGAGGAGTGTGAAATTCCAATGGTTTTGCATATTTTTAAGGCTGGGTTGGATTGGTTAAATGTATAAAAGTGAACCCCACTGACACTGTTGTTGAGTAAATCGCGAACCTGTTCAGCAGCCCAGTGAATGCCAATGTTTTCAAGATCAGCATCGGTTTTCGCTCGGTTTAGGGATTTTAACAGGGTCGCTGGAAACCGGGCGCCTTCGGCTAATTCAGCGATACGGTTTAGGGTGCTTAAGCTGGTAATAGGCATAATTCCAGCAACGATAGGCACGGTGATTCCAGCGAGTCGGCATCGGTCTTGAAAATCATAAAAGTCACGGTTATCAAAAAACAATTGCGTGCAAATATAATCAGCGCCAGCATCCACTTTTGCCTTTAGATGTGTCATTTCGAGGAGGCGATTGGGGCATCCCGGATGGCCTTCTGGAAACCCAGCCACCCCAATGCCCATGGACGGGTATCGGTCTTTAATCAAGGCAACCAGATCGGCTGCGTGGGCAAAGTCGTTGGGGACAGGGTTGATTGGCATGGTTTTGGGTGTGTCTCCTCGCAGGGCCATAATATTGCGTATGCCAGCGGCGTGGTACCGATCCAAAATGTGAATAATATCCAACTTTGTAGCCGCTACGCAGGTCAAATGCGCTACGGTGGGCACATTGAGCTCGTTGTTAATCTTAACCACAAGGTCATGGGTCAACGCCTGGGTTGTGCCCCCAGCCCCATACGTGACACTCACGTATGCGGGGGCCATGGTTTGAATATCGGCGATTGTATCAAGCAATTTGAGTGACGCCTGCTCGGTTTTAGGCGGAAAAAACTCAAAGCTTAAGCACGTGGGATTTTTGGCTAAGATTTCTCGGATGTGCATGGCTCGGCCACAGACTTTGGGTTCAATTGTCGCAAACTTTGTGCGGCCTCAACCATGTTTTTCAGGGCGGGCATGACTTCGTCCCACTGCCGTGTTTTTAGTCCACAGTCGGGGTTGACCCACAAGCGTTCCGCTGGAATACGCTGAGTAGCCAAAGTCATTAAATTAACGATGGCTGTCGTTGATGGAATATTGGGTGAATGAATATCATACACACCCGGTCCAATTTCATTGGGGTATTTGTAATCATCAAAAACATCCAACAACTCCATTTGGGATCGGGATGTTTCAATAGTAACCACATCTGCATCCATCGCAGCAATGGATTCAATAATATCGTTAAACTCAGAATAACACATATGCGTGTGAATTTGAGTTTGATCTTGAACGCCATTGGCGGTGATTTTAAAAGAACCTACAGCCCAATCTAGGTATGCGTTCCACTCGCTTTTTCGCAATGGCAAACCTTCTCGTAAGGCGGCTTCATCCACTTGAATAATGGCAATGCCAGCGGCTTCCAAATCCAAGACTTCCTCTCGAATAGCCAGTGCAATTTGTTTACATGTTGTTGCGCGTGGTTGGTCATCGCGGACAAACGACCAGTTTAAAATGGTCACGGGTCCGGTTAACATCCCTTTCATGGGCTTTTCAGTTAAAGACTGGGCATAGCGGATCCAGTCAACCGTCATCGTGTTGGGTCGGGAGACATCGCCAAAAATAATGGGGGGCTTAACACAGCGAGACCCATAGGATTGCACCCAGGCAAATTCAGTGAATACAAAGCCATCCAATTGCTCGCCAAAGTATTCCACCATGTCGTTGCGTTCCGCTTCACCGTGAACCAGAACATCCAAGCCGAGGTCTTCTTGAGCGCGAACGGCACGTGTGATTTCTTCGTGCATGGCTGTGGTGTAGTCTTGGGTGTTGAGGGTGCCCTGTTTAAACTTGGCCCGGGCTTGTCGAATAGCGGTGGTTTGGGGAAAAGACCCAATGGTTGTGGTAGGGTAGGTTGGCAATTGAAAGTGTTCTTTTTGAATTTGAGCCCGACGTGCGTACTGAGATTGCCGGTTTTCATGGGCGGTGGTTAAATGCTCAACCGCTGCTTTGACAGTTTGTTTGTGCACACGATTGGATGTGCTTCGTGCATCAATTGCGGCTTGATTGGCGGTTAGCGCATCCTGAACACTGTCGCGTCCGTGGTTCAATGCCTGGCCAAGAATGTTCAATTCATCTATTTTTTCTTCAGCAAAAGCGAGCCAGTTTTTGATGTCTGCGTCCAATTTAGTTTCGCGTTTTAATGATACGGGCACATGCAACAACGAGCAGGACGGGGCTATCCAGAGTCGATCGGATAGAACCTGATGAATGGGTTCTAGTTGATCCAGTAGCTGGTTTAAGTTGCTTTTCCAAATATTTCGACCGTCAATAATTCCCACCGATAGCACTTGGTCCGGACGAATGCGTTGAGCCAGGGTTGTGATTTCAGCATTGCCGCGCACGCCATCCGCATGAATGCCGTCAACAGGCAACGCACAGACGGGGTCTATATTACTTTGTAGGGAGCCAAAATACGTCGCCAATAAGAGTTTGACGGTGTGTTTGGATAGCTGCGTGTATGCGGTTGTTAGCGCTGTGGTCCATTGGGCATCCAGCTCAGTGACTAAAATGGGCTCATCCAGTTGGACCCAGGTAACGCCCAACGACGCAATGGTGTCTAGTATTGTTGAATATGCAGGCAACAGTTTATTTAATAAATCCAACGGATTTGAGTTGTCTTTGGCTTTACCAATGAACAAATAGGTCAATGGCCCGATTAAGACGGGCTTTACTGTTACGCCAAGGGCTTGGGCTTCTTTAATGTCGTTGACCAACTTATCGGTATTGGGCGTAAAGGTTGTGTCGGTTGTAAATTCAGGAACTAAATAATGGTAATTGGTATCAAACCACTTGGTCATTTCTTGTGCGTGGGTGCACGATGTTGTGTTGGCGGATCGCCCCCGCGCCATTTTAAAGTACGTATCAATGGCAGAATCGGTGTCTTGTTGATATCGGCTGGGAATATTGCCCAGCAACACACTCATGTCCAAGACATGATCGTAATTAGAAAAGTCATTCACGGGCACAAAGTCCAGCTCGGATTGTTGCTGAATATTTTGGGTCCGAATGGTTTTTCCCACTTGTTCACACAATGAGAAATCAGCCTCACCTTTCCAAAACTGCTCGAGTGCTTTTTTTAGTTCGCGA
>JAQCBC010000065.1 GCA_027621615.1 bacterium | reverse complement strand
TGAAAAACGAACCCTATTAGAAAGAACCCAAGTGTTAATGGCTCAACGGCCGGCGATTCCGGTTATTGTGAATGATCACATTGACATTGCCATTGCATGCGACGCCGATGGCTTGCATACCGGGCAAGACGATCTTCCCATTGCGGTTATCCGGGATCAGCTGGGCCCCCATAAGCTCATTGGACGCACCTGCCATTCGGTTGCACAAGCCAAGGCAGCCGAAGCCGCCGGTGCGGATTATGTGAGCCTGGGCCCGATTTACAAAACCCCATCCAAACCCGGACGCCCCGGCATTGGACCCGATGCTCTGGCAGATGTCCAGGCACTGAGCATCCCATTTGTTGTGATTGGGGGTATTAATCAAGACACCCTGTCAAGCATATTGGCCTATAACCCGCCCATGATTGGTGTCATCCGAGACCATGCGCATGTCCGAGAATTAACCCGTCAATTACTGACATGACGACCCAATATTATTATATTGCCGACCGAATCTTTCCCAAAGCCCCCATCACATCGGCATGGGTCGCCAGTGTTCGCCAACACGCCAATGCAACGTCCCATGGCGACGCCCTGATTATCTATCACGTGTCGCACAAACCCACGACAACGCAATTGCGCATTGTCTTGGACTATGCCACACAAACACCCAAAGAGAGCCTCGCGTATTACCATCGATTTTTGCAAGCCCTAGCTGAATTTTTTAATGCAGCCCTACCCATCAAATCCCTCAATTTAATTCGAGAGGGGGATACCTTTGGAACCACCCATGCAGTGGGGTCAACCTGGGTTCTAGACCTAGCTCTGGACCACTACGACGGGGCCTTGTTTTCAGCCTATGGCGATTGTTATGGCGAGGCCAAAAGCATCGTGGTTCAACTCAATGAATTGCACACTGTCGCTCAATTGGCTTGGGAATCGGTTATCGAGACGTATATCCCATGACCAGCTTATTCATTGTTTGCCTATTTACTGGATTAATTCATTTAACTGAAAGTTTAGTTTATTCATTTCGATTGGCGGGCATCCGAACCCGACAATTGGCCATTGCACTGTCTTTTGTTACTTCGACGCTACTGGTATCCCGATTATCAAACTTATTTCAAGCGCCGTTATTGGGCGCCATGGTGGACCGGGCGATTTTAAACCAAGCGGCACCCACCTTGGCTCTCACCTTTCGGATTGTGATTCTTGCGGCAACCCTGGGGGCCTTGATCGGTCTGATGCTGACACCAACGGCTGTTCGGGTATTTCAAACAGCCGTTGTGTCGTTTCACCAACACGGATCGATTATTCGACTGCTGCTTAAACTCCGGCATGGGCGCACGTGGATAAGGCTCTGGCATCAGTGTCAGCGCCCCAAATTTCGCCCAATGCTTGCGCTACTTTACCGGTGGCGCTATTTACCCAAGTCCTTTTTATACCTTAATATATTTGTCACGGCCATTTATACGATTGGAGTTTTATGCGCCCTGTATGCGGGCGCCTTGTTGCCTGAATTCCGAGCGACGGCCATTCAATTATCGGGATTGATTAATGGCATGGCGACGATCCTGCTGACGCTCTTTGTGGATCCTGCCGGTGCGCGCATTACGGATCAAGCCTTTCACAATCATCGCCCCGAAGCCGATGTCAAAGCCACGGTTGTGTACTTGCTATTGGGTCGACTCATCGGTACGGCAATTGTTGCTCAGCTCCTGTTTTTGCCCTTTAGTCATTATTTAGCGACGGTCACCCGGTGGCTCTCCACCTGGTTGGTTCTATGATTACCAACCCCTTGGCCTATACCGAAGCCATCCATCAGTTAATTGCGTATACCCTAGCCTATGAATTGGGTACGCCGATGGTATCGGATGCGGCGTATGATCAGCTGTATCAACAGGTTAAACTGTATGAACGCAACAACCCCACCCACATTGCCGAAAACTCACCCACCCAAACATTCCCCCACACCAATTTATTCCAGCCCTTTCAGCACGACCCCAACACCCCCATGATCTCCTTGGCCAATGCCTACACGCGCGATGATTTGACTGCGTTTGACACCCGTATCAAAAAAACCATTCAAGCGCCGGTCACCTACTGCCTAGAGCCCAAGCTAGACGGGGTGGCCGTCTCCGTGCATTACGAGGCCGGCCGATTGCGTGTGGCCGCCACGCGTGGCAACGGCTCCCAAGGGGACGTGATTACCGCCCATGTTCGAACCATTGATCATTTACCCAAAACGCTACCCGAACCCGTGACCCTGGAGTGCCGGGGGGAATTGTTTATGACCCATGCGGACTTTCACGACTTAAATGCGCGTAGCGACACCCCCTTTTCAAACCCACGCAATACCGTTGCAGGCACGTTGCGGCAATTGGACCCAGCCGTCAGCCAAGGCCGAAACCTGTCGATTATTATCTACCAAGGCCTGCCCAAGACAGGGCCAGCGATTGACACCCATCATGCCATGATTCAGTGGTTAACCAAGTTGGGGCTTCCCACCAATCTGCCGCATGTATCCGTGCACCCTACGATTGAATCCGCCTATGTTGGGGTTCAAGATTTCTTTCAACATGCATCGCTGGGCTATGACACCGATGGGTGTGTGATTAAAGTCAATGAATTGGCCGCCCATGCCGAACTGGGACGCACGGCCAAAAGTGTCCGGTGGGCGGTTGCCTACAAGCCTGTAGCCAAGCGCGCCCTCACCACGGTCACAGCCATTGAGCCTCAGGTGGGTCGAACGGGGGTATTAACACCCGTGGCCCATGTGGAACCGGTGGCGGTTCAAGGCGTGGTCATTCAACGTGTCTCGTTGTACAACTACGATGAAATTGAGCGTTTGAGGATTCGCCCGGGGGATCGGGTTGAAGTCGCCCGGGCGGGGGATGTGATTCCCAAAATTATGGCTGTCGTTAGCCCCAGCTCGGATCCATTGCCTCCACTGCCCACCCAATGCCCGGTATGTTCCAGCGATGTCCTTCACGATGGGGCGGCGTTGCGGTGCCCCAATGTAGGCTGCTTGGCCCAGCTCAAAGCCCGCCTCACCCACTATGCGAGTCGGGACGCGCTGGCTATTGATGGGTTGGGACCGGCCATTATTGACCAATTGGTGGATACCCAGTTGGTGCATCGATTGTGCGACTTATACACGGTGTCGGTGGACCAATTCATGCAGTTGGATAAGTTGGCCGAAAAGTCGAGCCGGCAATTGGTGGATGCGATTGCGGCCACCCAAACCCCCACCTTGGGCACGTTTTTATATGCCATGGGCCTGCCAGGCGTGGGGGCAACCGTAGCGCGGCAATTGGCCCAGCACTTTCAAACCCTCGACGCTCTATTAGCCACCGATGCTGAGTCGTTGATTGAATTGGACGGCATTGGGGATCGGTTGGCCAACGCCATTGTCAGCCAATTGCCAACCCTGCGTCAGGTCTCCGATGAACTGTATGCAGTGGGCATGCGGATTCAATCCCCCACCGCATCAACCCCTACGCCAGAGACACCGTTTACCAATAAAACCGTGGTGATTACCGGAACACTGGCCACCCTAAGCCGCAAGGACGCTGAGGCGATGGTGCTAAACTTGGGGGGGCAAATCGGCCAAACCGTGAGCAAAAAAACCGATATCGTGGTGGTTGGCGAATCCGCCGGAAGCAAAGCCAAAAAAGCCGCCGATCTGCAAGCCGCCGGGGTTCCTATCGTCATCTGGGATGACGCAACGTTTTGTAGCAAGCTAACCCGTTAGTTAACCACCGCCCGTTACTACACGCCTTCCCCTTCGATACACTTGCTGGCGCAATCACTCAGGGAGCGGCTTATATCACTCCGGGAGCAGACTCACTTGTTCGAATTTTTCAACAAATGCTGAGATTTTTTGAAATACTCTTTGTTTAATAGTCAAATACATTGGATTCAGGGGGCTCATCTTGGGCAACGCCGCATTTAGCTCGGTACCATCTTCACTCGCAGATTTTCGCTTCAGTGATTTTGCAATGTAACGTCTGGCTGATTCGGCATTTAGATTCTCAGAGGTGATTAATTCAGTTGCTTCACGTTGCAGTTCTTCTCGAGCAAAGGCATAGAAGGACGCAAGCACACTGGCTTTGTCTGCCAACTGATCCAAATCCGTCTGGTTGATAAAATCCACAATCAAGCTTTCTTTGGCACGATTCCCTAAGCTACCACGAATGATACGCCTCATTTCCTCCACCAGCTCGGACTTGCTTTTGGTTTTTTTGTGATGCTCGAAAATCAACTCCAGAATGTAGTCTAAGTTAATTTCTTGTGATTTGAGTAGGTCCACCTCAAACACAACGTCATTCCAATTGATGGTCGCATTTTCTGATTCTGCGGATGATTTTTCCCGACATAGCCAATCTCGGATATCGTTGTAGGCTGAGCGATAATCTTGAATTTTACGGTCTGTGGGCATCGTGGACTGCTTCAAGTCAGCCACATCCTGATCATTTAAATAGTAGGTTTCCTTAAACGACTCAATTTGAGCAGGATCGTTTAGATCAATAGATTGAAGGGCCCTTAAACTCACAAACTCATCATAATTCTGAAGGATGTTTTCAGCGCGCAGATACTCGCCAAATAATTTCGCAAATGCCTTCTTGTCCGCTTCTTTTTCAATGGCTTCTGGCTCAGGAAATCGCGCCTCAAGCTCTTTCACAACCGCCACAAACCCCCGGCGCGCTTCACCCGTAACTGAATCCGTAAAGCCATTCATATACTCCTCATAGCTTTTCTCAAGCACCATACTTCTGGTGTTTGAATCGCCAAAGGTTGTAATGGCATCAATGGTCGCCTGTTCTAGGTCTCGAAATGTAATAATGTTGCCAAAGGTTTTGGTGGCATCATAAATTCGATTGGTGCGTGAAAAGGCCTGAATCAGTCCGTGATTTTTCACGTTCTTGTCCACAAACAAGGTATTTAGCGTGGGTGCATCAAATCCCGTTAAAAACATTCCCACAACAATCACTAGATCGACACGTTCATGGGCTGGAAGTCGCTGACCACTAGCATCGAATCCCTTAACACGCTTCGCTAAATCACGGTAATAATCTTGAAACCCTTTGCTATCCACACTCCAACTCGTTTTAAATCGTGCATTGTAATCGTTTATGGCCGCGTCTAAAAATTCCTTAGCACTGCTATTCATAGCAGACACATCAAAGCTTTCATCCGGAATGTTACCAACCGCGTCTTGTTCCTCATTGGCTGCGAACGAGAAAATGGTGGCCACGTTAAGGGGCTTTTCGCTGTTTTTTTGAAGATTTTGGAATGATTCATAATATAGCTTAGCCGCATCAACACTACTCACGGCAAACATTGCATTAAATCCTTTACTGGTGCCAAGCAAGCGGTGTGTCTTTTGATTGAAATTGTTCAGGATATACTGAGTAATTTCGCGGATGCGTTCGGGGTGCAGGAAGGCTTTTTTACGCTCTGCTGCACTCAGCTTCTGCTCGTTTTTTTCGGTTTCAATGGATTTAAATTTGGGGCGCACGTCATTGTAATCCACCTTAAATTTGAGTACTTTTTCATCACGAATGGCATCGGTGATCACATACGAGTGTAGTTCGCAGCCAAAC
>JAQCBC010000064.1 GCA_027621615.1 bacterium | reverse complement strand
CTTTTTTAGCCACAATTCGGGATTGGTGAGCATAGACGGTGGTGATGTTGTTGCCATGATCCAAAATTGTCGCTTTGCCGTAACCGCCCCACCATCCAGAAAAGATGACAGTTCCCCGGTCAGCGGCAATAATTTTTCGACCAGAAGGGGCAGCAAAGTCAATTCCAGCATGAAAAATGCGCCGTTTGAATATGGGGTGGGTGCGGTATCCAAAACTGGAGGATAGCCAGCCCAGTACCGGTTTTACAAACTGCATACTCCCCATAACGGTTGTTTTTTTACGGGATCGAATCAGCGTGGCCAATTCACTGGAGCTGGCCAGTAGAGCCTGATTTTCTTTTTCAAAGGCTTCAATGGTTTGGTTCAGTGTTTGCAGGCGTTGATTTTTTTGTTGTTTAGTTTGTTGAATGTTTAGCAATGTTGATTGGGCTTGGGATTGCATGAATTCAATGCGGGATTTGCGTTGTGCTACTTTGCGTTGATAATTGAGCCAGGCCTGGTGCTTTTTTTGGATGTTATCCAATAATCGAATATCGGCGGTGAGCAGTTTTTCAAACCAAATAGCGGTTTCGAAAAAAGACAACAGATCATGCGATGAAAACAAAACTTCAAGAAATCCAAAATTTTGATATTTGTAAATATCCCGAATGCGACGTTCAAAGTGGTGTTGGACGTTTTGAAATTCAGTATGTGCATCGGCGACCTGTTGTTGAATGTTGATTTGTTCATGTTGATAGGCTTTTAGATTGGCATTTAAGCGAGTGAGTTCGGTTTGTTTTACTTTTAAATTGCGATCAATCGTGAGTAATTCATTGAGCACTTTGGATTGTTTTTCACGCTGTTCTTCAATGTGGTGTTCATTTCGGGTATAGGCTTGTTCCAATTCCTGTACCGCGTTGGGCGTTGTGCCTGAACACGCCAGGCCAATACAGAGCACTATACCGGCATATTTAATCATTGAACCACGTGTCCTTGCGTTTGAGTCGTTGGTAGGCGCGGGCGAATCGATGGGACTCGTCCCGGACTTGTTGCAACAGAAACCGCCCCGGATCATTGGCACCCAACTGAATGCCATTGGGATAGTGATCGCTGTATACCATCTCCTCGCGTTTGGCCAAAGCCACAGTATCAATGCGATGGTGTAAACCACTGTCATACAGTGCCATTTTAGCAGCAGATAGCTGTCCTTTACCACCATCAATTAAACACAGGTCAGGTAAGGCCTCGTGATGCTTTAAGCACAATTGCAATCGTCGGGTGACAAGCTCATAAATACTTTGGGGGTCATTGCTCTTGCCGTGGGTTGTTTTGATTTGAAATCGGCGGTATCGGCTTTTATCGGGTTGGCCATGCCAAAAGCATACGGCAGATCCCACATAGGCGGTTCCCTGAAAGTGAGAGCTATCAAATCCAAAAATCAAATTGGGTGGTTGCCTAAGTGATAAACGGGTCCGTAGTGTGTCTACAATGGATTGACTGTCGGCATCCCGCTTAACGGATTTAAAGTCCAAGGCCAACATCGATAAATACGCATTGCGGTTGGCGGTATCCACAATCACTTTTTTAGCCCCGCGTTTGGGGCATGCCAACTGACAATTAAATAAATTTAATTCGGTGAGTAGCTGATAAATAGGCTCCGATATTAATAATGTCTCAGTGGGGGACTCTGTATAATAGTGAAGGAGGGTGTGTTGAACAAATTGATCCCAGGCAAGCGGGGGTGTTTTATAAAAGCCTTTTTGTGCAATTAATTTGCCATCAATAATGTGTTGAACAATGGCATACTGCAAGGAGTCCGAGTTTGAAAACCCCCAGACATGGTAGGCTTTTTTATCTGTAATGTGCACGGTATTGCTGGCATCCAGTTGCTCAATTTGACGCAATTGGTCTCGGATAATGGCGGCTTTCTCATAGTGTTTGGCATCGGCAGCCGTTTGCATGGACTGTTGCAACTGGGCAATCATAGGGGCTCGATTGCCGTTTAAAAATGTGCTGAGTGATTGAATCATGGCCCGATACGCATCGGGGTCTTTGTGAATGCAGGGCCCCAAACAGGTGCCCATATCAAACTTAATGCATTTGGGTTGTTGGGACACGGCATCAATGCGCTGATGGCAATCGCGCACCGGAAATAGTGCGTGAATCAATTTCATAAACTGTCGAATCGATCCCATAGACGGGAAAGGGCCAAAGTAGGTGTAGCCACGCTCACCCATACTGCGAACAATCTCGAGTTTCGGGAAGGGCTCGCGTTTAGAAATTCGGACCACCGGGAAATTTTTATCGTCTTTGAGAATAATATTAAATTCAGGCTGATGCTTTTGAATGAGCTGCCGTTCCAATACCAAGGCATCCGCTTCAGTTGCCGTGGCAATAAATTCAATGTGCGCAATTCGGGTACGGAATAATCGGGTTTTCGGATCTTTGACAGACGGTAAAAAATAATGCCGAATTCGTTGACGCAAGCGTTTGGCTTTCCCAATATAGATAATATGGTCGGTGCTATCTTTCATCAGATAGACACCGCTATCGGTCGGGAACTGACTAAAGTCGGGCTGAATCAAGCCTGAGTGACAGAGACGGTTAGTGTTGCGGCAACGTCACCAAACAGTTCAATCATGGTTTCGTGATCGCCAAGTGCATTAATTTGAAACGTTCGAGACACGCGATCTTTGCTCACACTAACGTTTAAATCGCGCTGAATAGCGGCACACAATTCTTTTGCACCAACACTACCGTATAAATCACCATTGTCATTGACAGCAACAGGAATTGACACGGATTGGCCATCCAATCGTTTTTTTAGACTGGTTGCTTCGTCAGTCTTTTGTGCTTCATAACGGGCTTTTTTCTTTTGAATGTCTTGAATCAAGTTGGTATTGCTAGCATTAACCAACTCAACCAATCCCTGTGGAATTAAAAAATTATTGGCATAACCGGCTTTGACTTTTTTTTCGTCTCCGAATGCGCCTAAACCGGGGATGTCTTCAACTAAAATAACCGATACTTGTTTTCCCATGATACCCTCCTAATTTATACTTTGGCTGAGTAACGAATCAAACCACTGTTTCGCGCACGTCGAATGGCGCGTTTAATCCGTCGTTGTTGCTTGGCGGATATTCCTGAGTTCCGGCGAGGAACAATTTTGAGTCGATCGGTCAAAAAAGCCAATAGACGCTCATCTTTATAATCAATCACAGCTTCAGACTCTGAGAAAACAGTGTCGGGTTTTACACGACCGCCTTCACGGCCAAATCGATAAATTGTTTTTTGCTTCATTGGGGTTCTCCTTGAAATTCTTGTTGTACAGCATCAGCTGAACGCTCTAACATTTGCATATCATCGGCAACAACCTCAAAACTGGTTCGGGCTTCGCCATTTTGCTCGTATTTATCCACTTGCAAACGACCGGCAATACTAATTAAGCGGCCTTTTTTTAAGTATTTTTCACAGATCTCAGCCAATCGGTTCCAACAAACCACTCGGATGAAATCGGCATCGGATGTGCCATCGGCATTGCGCCGGTTTCGATTCACGGCTAAACTAAACCGAACTACGGGAATCCCAGATGCTGTCATCCGCAACTCAGGGTCTCGGGTTAGTCGGCCAATTAAAAACACATCATTTAAATACGCATTATCCATAGTGTAACTCCCTAAAACGGAACGTCGTCGCCCAATTGTTCTGAAAATGTGGTGTCGGTATCCCGACTGGCGGGAACTGTTTCTTTTTCTTCGGGTAAGGGTGAAAAGTCAAAGTCACTTTCAGCAATGCCCGCTTGAGTTTCGGTTGTGTTGGGTGTGGCTGTTGGCACGCTCTCTGGGCTAGACGCTTGTGGTGAGGCGGCTGTGCTTTGCAAGACTTGAAAGTCTCGAACATCAATTTCAGTTACCCATTTTCGATTACCATGTTGATCGTCAAAACTGTTTACTAAAATTCGGCCCTTAACCAATAAAAAACTTCCAGAAAAAGCCGTTTTTTGTATGGATTCAGCAACTTCGCCCCAAGCAAGGAGGGGGATTTCGTCAAAACTAACCGGTGCACCCGGCCGTGCAATGCGCTGAACAGAGAGTGTTAATCGTGCACGACTTACCCCCTGATCGCTTACCTTAATATCAACATCCCCGGTGACGGTTCCCATTAAGGTAATTTTATTAACGCTAGACATGGCTAGGCTGTTTTGTATTCAAACGGTGTCATTGTTGGGGTTACAACAGAATCCCCAGTGACAATGTAATGCGATAAAATGCTTTCAGTAACCAAAACAAAATTTCTCAAGGCCTCTAACCCCGCTGTGCTCAAAGACACTTGGTAGATGCGTAAGGTGCCTCGGGTTGTTTTGTTTCGCTTGAGTAATAAGGTCCGGGTCCCCAAATCTTTTTCCTCAATAATACTTCCACCGTCGGTGGCTACGATACTATCAATTTTTTCTTTTATTTTTTCAAACTCTTCAGCTGATAGTTTGCTGTTCGTTGTATATAGAAATTCGTAATTTTTTAACATGCATCTTATAATACGACAAAGTATTATGAAAAATCAAGATCCAACAGGCACGAATTTATTGCTGGGTATTTTAGGGAATCCCGTTTCGCATAGTTTGTCTCCGAATATGCAACAATCGGCGTTGGATGCGTTGGGTATTCCAATGCGGTATTTGCACTTGCCGGTTGAGCCAGACCAATTATCTGGGGCATTAGACGGTATCCGATCGCTGCCTTTTCGGGGGGTAAATGTTACCATTCCGTACAAACAGGCGGTGATGCCGTATTTGGACCAGTTGGATGCCACCGCTCAGGAGGCCAATGCAGTTAATGTTATTCTTAATGACCATGGGTGTTTAATTGGATACAACACCGATAGTGCTGGGTTTATGTCGGGGTTTAGCCATGGCTCCGATGCCTTAAGGCGGGGGCGTGTGTTGCTGGTGGGAGCGGGCGGGGCAGCATGTGCAATTGTGGCCGGTCTGATGCGTCGGGTGTCAGCAATTACTGTGGTTGCGCGTGATACACCCAAAGCACAAACGCTATTGAATACCGTGGGGGCTGCTCAGCATTGCCAGACCGCGACATTGCCGTGGCCGGTTACGCCGGCCATGATTGCGGATCATGGCATTATTGTGAATGCAACGCCCATTGGAATGCAGGGATTTTCGGTTGATAGGTGGTTGCCGGAACATGCGACACTAACAGCCTTGCATACGTGTTATGACACGGTGTATATTCCCCAAGATACGCCATTTCTAGTTGAGGCTAAACGCCAAGGGGCACACTGTATTTATGGCAAGGCGATGTTGGTGGGCCAAGGTGAAGTCGCGTTTCAGCACTTCACCGGTCAATGCCCACCACATGGGCTTATGCAAACTGTACTTGACGCGTCTCTATCGCTGCTTTGATGTCAGCAAGGATTGCGGCTTTATTTAATGTCCCACCGGCTTTTGTGTCTACGATGTAGGATTTATCGGCATTGGCGATTCCAATTTCGCTGAAGTTAACGGTGCCGCCAGATTGATAGGTGGAATCCAGGAATTCGGATACGTTTAATAATTGGAATGTTTTTGTGTCGCAAATGTTGGTAGGGCCACCGGTAAAATCAATGTAAAATACAGAGGCATTATCATAGAAATTAACTTGACTGGGGGCTGATTTAATTAGCGGGGTGGCGATGGCTAGTGGGGCACCCATACATAAGATAATATCGGGTTTGAAATCAATTACTTTAAGTGCTTCTAGAAATGCCATGGAGAAATATTCGAATCGTTCGAAATGATCGGGGTAGGTGCCGGTGCTGTCGCCGTAG
>JAQCBC010000063.1 GCA_027621615.1 bacterium | reverse complement strand
CCCGCCCACGACGAGCGGGACTTTGCCTTTGCAACCCAGTATAAACTCCCGATTATTCCCGTTATTTCCAAAACGGGCGAAACCCCCAAAAGCCTCACAGAAGCCGACACTGAACCGGGCATCATGTGCCTGGACCATCCAGACTATGCTGGCATGCCCAGCACAGAATTTAAACAAACCATTATTGATTGGATTGAATCGAATGCGGTGGGATCGGCTGCCACACAATACCGATTGCGGGATTGGCTCATGTCTCGGCAACGGTATTGGGGAACCCCCATTCCGGTGGTGTATTGCGACACCTGCGGGATTGTACCCATTCCAGAGGATCAATTGCCGGTTCTGTTGCCGGAGTCTGTGGATTTTTCCAAGCCAAACAATCCCTTGGATAATTGCCCCGACTTTGTGAATACGACCTGCCCAACCTGCGGAGCAGCCGCAAAACGCGAAACCGATACCATGGATACATTTATGGATTCGTCTTGGTATTTTTTCCGGTACTTAAACCCCACGGATAGCACGCAGGCCATTGACGCACCGTTGGCCAACCACTGGCTGCCTGTGGATCACTACATTGGGGGCATTGAGCACGCCATCTTGCATTTACTGTATGCGCGGTTTTTTACCCGTGTTTGCCGAGACTTGGGGCTAACCACCGTAACCGAGCCATTTAAACATTTGTTAACCCAAGGCATGGTTATTAAAGACGGGGCGAAAATGTCCAAGTCCTTGGGCAATACTGTAGACCCGAGCGAGATTATTGAGCGCTATGGCGTGGATACCACCCGATTGTTTATTTTATTTACAGCTCCACCCGAGCGCGATTTGGCATGGTCTGATCAAGGTGTTGACGGGGCCTTTCGGTTTCTTAGCCGTGTCTTTCGATTGGTCACCCAGGCAGCAAAGGCCACCGATGTCGCTGCGATTGAAACCGCCCGGCACCAAACCATTGCAGCGGTTACACATGATATTCAACGGTTTCAGTACAATACCGCCATTAGCTATTTAATGACGTTTGTAAATACCTTAACCAAGCTGGGCACAACGCCTGAAGCCCTGGATACACTACTGCGTTTGCTTGCCCCCTTTGCACCCCTGATTACCGAAGAGCTGTGGCATCAGCTTGGCCACTCCGATAGCATTCATAGCCAGTCGTGGCCCACGCATGACCCGAAGCAATTGGAGCAAGATACCTGTACGATTGTCTTTCAAATTAACGGAAAAGTCCGAGACAAATCAACGTTTCCCAAAGGGGTTTCACAACTGGATGTTGAAGCCACGGCTTTTGCATCACCGGCTATTCAACGCTATACAACGGATACTACGCCTAAAAAAGTTGTTTTTATACCAAATAAACTACTGAATATTGTTGTCTAATCGCTCGATCATGGCTTGTGCTGCGGACTGCTCTGCGACTTTTTTAGTTCGTCCCGAGCCTTCTTCACGATAGGGTTGCCCGTTCCATACAACCGAGACCGATACCACAAATACTTTGTTATGATCCGTCCCCTGGGTGCGCACGACAGCGTAAACAGGCAAGTCTGAGCGGGATTTTTGCATGCGTTCTTGTAATTCGCTTTTGTGATCCACATGGTAGTTTTTTTGAACCAATGGCATTAAAATCGCATCCAGTCGGTCGACTATAAACGATTGTACAACTGGCAGCCCTTGGTCCAAGTAAATCGCACCCACTAGGGCCTCAAACGCATTGGCCAACAACGACGATCGCTCGTGTGCCTTGTTCCGTCGCTCGCTTTTGGATAAGCGCAAACAATCCCCCAAAGCAATGGACTTGGCCACAATATGCAAGGCCGAATCCGAAATGAGCCACGCCCGCAACTGGGTCAATTGCCCCTCATTGTAATCGGGATACGCATTAACTAAGTATTCCGATACCACCAATTTTAATACAGCATCTCCAAAAAACTCCAAGCGCTCGTTGTTCATGGATGAGCCATGCGAGGCATGGGTCATGGCTTCGTTCAAATACTGCAAATTGTTAAATTGAATACCGATACTGTTGAGTAACTTATCGTACATGCATGATCCACCGCCGCCATGCAATAAGGATGAGAACCAACACAAAGCCCAAGCCGCTGCCCAAACATACCCCCAATATTGAGCGATACACAGACACCAAAAATGGCGTATGAAAATGACAAAATGAATTAACCATCGAAATTAACGCAACACCGCCAATCGTCAGAAAAAACCATAGCCATTTTTTAGGAATCCAACGACCAACCCCAACATATGCGATCAACAAGATGGGATAACCCACTAAAAACTCTTTGGTCCGAGGCCGAATAAACAACCAATCTTCCAACATACTGCGAACCCAATGCTCAACACCCGGTACAGCCCACGAAATGTAATTGCCACTGCGTAATAAATAAAACCCTAAAAAGCTCACGGCAAATACCGCACTAGCCAAAACAACGCTGTTTACCGGCAACATACTAACACGGCGAAACACATGAATGATGGCGCTCAATCGATGCGGTTCAACATAAAAATACAAGCCAATTAAAATAATCGGGATAATAATCGCCAACTTAACCCCATAAAATGGGATCAAATTCAGCAAATACCGGGGATCATACATTAACGCTTGGATAAATAAACCCACTCCCAAACACATGGCAACTGACCGAAATAAAAACCCAAACCCAAAGACAATGCGCGTTTTGTAATCGTCAACACTCGCAGAAACTGGAAACCATGTCAAGGCATAAACGGGGCCGACAATGGCACTAATTAACCCCATAATTTGGCGCCAGACCAAATCCCCTCCCAGTATCCAACACCCATAATACCCGATACTAATGCTGGCAATAATCAACCCAAAAATTGGTAATGAAATTACACAAAAGCGTTGCAACAGCAGGATCACAACTGCGACAATCCCCCAGCTCATCGCAAGAACCGCCCACGCCGATACGGATCGATGCCGATACGGCGTCATTAAATCACCGGATACCGTATAGCCATGCTGATCCAAATGCGTTCGAATCATTCGAATTAATTGATGGGTATGATCCAACACCACCGTTTGATCCAACTGCAAGTCATTCGGGCGAATAATTAAAAACCGGACACTGCGTTCTTTCACCGCCCGTTCATACCGCCTCGCCATAGCCGACACCGTTAACGGGTCCTTGCTGCCATCGTGAATTCGAATGACCGGTACTGTATGAATCAGGTGTTTCATGCCCACTTGGCGCTTAAATTCTGGAACCCCAACACTATATTGACGCTCTTGAATCGTTTGTTCAAGCCATCCCAATTGATGGGGATAGCCCAACACCTGCTCCCCAGAAAATACAATCAATTGGACCGGAAGATCTTGCAACGATTCCATGCCCAACTTAACCGTATGACTGGACTGCCACTGGGTATTGACCAATGCCGGGACAACCGCGTAGCCCAACTCATGAAGCTGATTTAAACGCGCCGTATCAATCCCCAAACTAGCCGATAAAATTGTATCTAAGCCGGTTCGAACTTCCAAGGCTGAATACCCCAAGGCCACCACATTGAATGTCCCGATTTCGGCTTCTAACTGCCGTTTCACTCGCCGATAGACGGCTGTTTCATCAATAAATAAATAGTAATAGTTTGGCTGAATATTGTTTTTATTAATAATATTGGTCAATACATACCGATACACACTGCCCACACGCAACATATTTAAAATATCGGACCCCTTGAGAACCGTTAACTGCCCCCGATTGACCAAATCATCAACGGTATCGGGTTCCAGAACAATACTGGTCAAACCACTGGTTTCACGCAGGTTTTTTAGCTGAGCATCGTAATCATTGGTTTGAATTCCCATGGTATCGAATTGATGCTCCATATCCGACCACGTCATGGCGATGGATACCGATCGATTCTTAAAATCGTATTGAATACGATCCCAGATAATCACACTAGCAATCAAAATGGATAGGCCAATAATGCCCCAAACAATAGTGCGATAATACTGTTGAATCCGTGAACTAGCGATCATCTTTATATAAGGTTAACAGAGATTCGTGAATAAAGGGACCCAATTCGCCATCCAAGACGGCATCCACATCCGAATTTTCCAAATCCGTTCGATGATCTTTAACCAATTTATAGGGGTACAAGACATACGATCGAATTTGGTTCCCCCACGCATTATCCGATGTATCTTTCAGCGATGCAATGTGATCCGCCTGCTGCTGTTCTTTTAATGCAACTAATCGGGATTTTAGAACAGCCATGGCCATTTCTCGGTTTTCAGACTGAGACCGGCTGTCTTGGGATTGGGCGACTGTGTTGGTTGGCAAATGGGTAATGCGTACGGCTGAATCGGTTTTATTCACATGCTGTCCGCCCGAACCCGATGCCCGATAGGTATCAATTTTCAAATCTTTACTGGGAATCTCAAAGTCATCCTGTATGTTGTCAAAATGCGGGACAACATCCACAGCGGCAAAGGAGGTTTGTCGCTTCCCCTTAGCATTAAAGGGCGATATCCGAACCAACCGGTGCACGCCAGACTCCGTTTTTAAATAGCCATAGGCCAAGGGGCCCTTGACTAAAAACGTCAGGGTTTTGACACCGGATTGATCCCCCAACACGGAATCAATGATGCGCACGGAATAGCCTTGTTTTTCAAACCAACGTTGATACATTCGGGACAGCATCGTGGCCCAATCTTGGGCATCCAAGCCACCGGCGCCAGCGTAAATACCCACAATTGCATCACTTGAATCGTATTTGCCATTTAAAAGCGACTGAATTTCAAGCTGTTTAACTGATTGATTAAAGACTCGAATATCCGATTCAATTTCAAGAACCAACTCCTGGTCCGTTTCATCCAACGCAATCCATTCGCTAATGCTTTCCGATTGATTGTGTAATTTTTCGTACGACTGGATGATAGATTTCAGTTGATTGAGCTCTTTTAATCGTGTTTTGGCATTGGCCTGATCATCCCAGAAACCGGGCAAAGCCATTTCAGTGTCTAATTGTTGAATACGATCGCGTTTTGCTTCAATCTCAAAGATAGTTTCCGAGGTAATACAGCCCCTGTTTACTTCCCTCAAATTGCTGAACTAAATCATACTGGATCGCACTCATGCCGGGGATTTTTCAAATTTTAAAATGACCCGCATCATAACAGCCAACGATTCAAATCGAATACCCATTAACAACTCTCGAAACAATTCAAATGCTTCTTTTTTATATTCAATTAAGGGGTCTTTTTGGCCCCAAGCCCGCAACCCAATGCCTTCGCGAAGCGCGTCCATAGCCTGCAAATGATCCACCCATTTCCGGTCCAGTGTTCGCAGCACAACATACCGAATGACATCGGAAACAACCGCATCCGGATGCCCACTAAAATGGGTTTTTAATTGCCGATAATAAGCATCCGAAGCCGATTCGTGATCACTCGGTTTTGTAAAAACATCCCCAAAGAAGGCTGAATCAAACGCCGGTTGATTTAACAAAGCGTCAATAAATCCCCGCATATAGGCCAACGTGTTATCGTGCATTAAAATGGCATCGCGAATATCATAAATGGTTTGGCGTTGCTGGGTCACCACATCATCGTATTGCAGCACTTGTTTACGAGCCGAATAATAATGCTGCTCCACTTTTTGTTGGGCTTTGGCAATGGAGCGATTAACCAATCCATGTTCAATGACCATTGTGTCGTCCATGCCCAGCCGGTCCATCATCGCTTTCATACGATCCGAGCCAAACAATTTCATTAAATCGTCTTCCATGGATACATAGAATTCCGAAGATCCTGGATCGCCCTGTCGACCCGCTCGTCCACGCAATTGGTTATCAATTCTGCGCGACTCATGCCGCTCGGTACCAATGATAGCCAGACCACCCAAATCAACAACCGTCTCTG
>JAQCBC010000062.1 GCA_027621615.1 bacterium | reverse complement strand
TGGATTGGAAAACAATACCGATTCAAGACACGGATGAACCCCTGGTTTCCATTGGGGATAGTGGGTTGGTGGTGTCATCGGCGTACTATGATCAGGGCATTCACGGCGCGTTGCCAGAGATCTATGTTCGAGAGACGGTCCTAGACAAGCTTCTGTTGGCTCAACAGTATTTGCAAGAGACGCATCCAGGCTATAGAGTTCAGGTGTGGGATGGGTGGCGCCCCATTTCGGTGCAACAGGCATTGTTTGATGCCTACAAGGCAACAGTGTGTGCGGATGCATCGGCGTGGGCGTCGCCGGAGGAGAAACGGTTGTTTGATCTGGGGAGCCGCCGTACCGATTCAGATCAGGCTGAATTTGATCGTCTTGCAACCATTAAAACTCAACATTTTGTATCACTGCCGTCTGACGATCCGCAATGCCCGTCCCCGCATTTGACCGGTGGGTCGGTGGATGTGACTATAGTAGACGCCAACGGGAACCCTTTGGATATGGGTACGGAATTTGATGATTTTAGAGACCGGGCGCATACCAATTATTTTGAAGGACAAGATTCGCCTATACGGGACAATCGCCGGTTGTTATTTTCAGTGATGACACGTGCTGGGTTTACCAATTTTCCCTATGAGTGGTGGCACTTTGATGTTGGCAATCAGTTTTATGTGCTTCGATCCCAACTCGCCGATCCAAGCTGTACAATGACGGCCAGCTATGGTCCGGTGCTATCACCACCAACCAATGCATAAACCGGTTGGTACAAATTATGCCAGTCATACGCAATAAACGCTTGATTTATTGACGATTGTCGTATATATTGGAAACAAGTTCCAAAATAAACGGAGATCGCATGTGTATAAAAGAACCTTAGAAAAAACAGTTGAAGAGATCAGTAAAGCGTTTCCTGTGCTTCTGATTACTGGTCCAAGGCAAGTGGGAAAAACAACCTTGCTGGAGATGTGCAAAGAAAATCATAGAGGTTATGTAACACTGGATGATCTGGATGTGCGTCAAATGGCTCAAAACGACCCAGGGCTATTTATTCAAACATACAAAGCCCCGCTAATTATTGATGAAGTTCAGTATGCACCCAACCTGTTTAGTTATATAAAAATGGCGGTAGACAAGCATAAGAAAGAGGGTATGTACTGGTTAACCGGTTCTCAGAAATTTCATCTCATGAAGGGCATTACAGAAAGTTTGGCTGGACGTGTTGCAATTGTTGATCTTCTTGGATTTTCTCAATCAGAGATTAATGGCAATGCCCAAAAACAAATGCCATTTATGCCAACAAAAGAATGGATTGAAAAAAACCGGTTCAAAGGATCCAAGCCCGTCATGGATGTCTACAATCAAATATGGAGGGGTTCTTATCCTAAAGCAATCCAGTATGCCGATAAGAAAACAAGCGGGCGGTTTTACAGCTCCTATATCCAAACCTATATTAATCGGGATGTAAAAGATAGTTTAAATGTTTCGGACAACACAGCGTTTTATAATTTTATTAGTGCCGTTGCAGCACGAACCGGTCAGCTTTTAAATTATTCAGATATTGCCAGAGACGTTGGTATTGATGTGAAAACGTCAAAATCTTGGCTTTCAGTCCTCGAAACATCCGGGCTAGTTTATTTGCTCCGACCGTATTATAGCAATGTAACAAAACGTCTGGTAAAAGCACCGAAAGTCTACTTTTTAGATACAGGTCTTTGTGCGTATTTAACGCGGTGGGTGGACCCGGAATCATTGGAAAAAGGGGCAATGTCTGGGGCTATATTAGAGACCTACATGTTTATAGAAATACTGAAAAGTTATTGGCATAATGGGTTAGATGCCCATGTTTACTACTACCGTGATGCGGATCAAAAAGAAATTGATCTTGTAATAGAAACCGGGGGTGCCCTCTATCCTGTAGAATTCAAAAAAACGGCAACGCCGTCGATGTCTGCGGCTAAGCACTTTTCAGTATTAGAAAGGCTGGGTAAACCCGTCGGTCATGGTGCGGTTATTTGTCTTCGAGAAGACGCCATTCCACTATCCCGTGACGTTGATGCAATTCCAGTTGGGTATATTTAAGCCGAAAGACAAACCGGGGTTCTGTAGTTGGCATAAATTGTGCACAGTAGTAAAAACATGACAAGGTCGATAGATAATCGTTACGTGTGGTACACTAAAACAAGTAAGGAACAAGGTGTTCATAAATGGAACACCAGTGTAATAAATTTAAACAAAGGAGGTTTTGACTATGAGTGAGCATGCCCAGGAGTCTGTAGACGAGCCCATCTCGACGCAGAATGCCACGCAACCCGACACCGATGAATCGACAGTCCATGCCACTCAAGCAGCGCTTGAAGCCGCTGTCGCTGAGCATAAAGATCAATTGCTTCGTGTTCGGGCGGATAGCGAAAATTTTAAGCGTCGCTTGCAGCAGGATAAAGAGACAGCGGTAAAATTTGCGTTGGAGTCATTCATTCGGGATTTAATCCCAATTTTAGATGGTTTTGATCAAGCAATGGCGTTTGCCAATCCATCCCAAGACAAGGCATCGGATGGCCAAACGGATCAGACATCGGTTGTTGCTGGATTTGTGTTAATCCAGCAACAAATTTTAGGTTTATTGGAAAAATCATCGGTGGTGCCGATTCAAACCGATGGGGCCTTTGATCCGCATTGCCATCAAGCCATTAGTCAGGTGGCCTCGGATACGGTGCCGGCGAATCACATTGTTCAAGTGGTTCAAACGGGCTATGCCTACTATGACCGGGTTGTTCGGCCAGCCATGGTGATTGTGTCAACCGGTCCAGACACAAAGTCCGCGGAAACGTCGGCAAATCAATCGGAAGAAAAAGCAGTAAAAAAAGAAAAAAAGGAGCAGTAAATTATGGGAAAAATAATTGGAATTGATTTAGGAACAACCAACTCATGTGTGGCCGTTATGGAAGGTGGCGAGCCCGTTGTCATTACCAACGCTGAAGGCAATCGAACCACACCGTCCGTAGTAGCCTTTGCGGGTGAAGAGGTATTGGTGGGTGCCGCTGCCAAACGACAAGCGGTAACCAATGCTGAAAACACCGTGTATTCAGCGAAGCGATTTATCGGGCGACGCCACGATGAAGTCGGCAGTGAAGAAAAAATGGTGCCTTACAAAGTGGGTCACCGAAAAGACGGTGTTATTACAATTACAGTTGGCGGAACAGAATACACGCCACCGGAAATTTCAGCCACAGTGTTGCAAAAAATTAAGGCGGATGCTGAGGCTTATTTGGGAGAGTCCGTGACGCAAGCGGTAATTACGGTTCCAGCTTATTTTAATGATAGTCAGCGCCAAGCGACCAAAGATGCTGGTCAAATCGCCGGTTTGGAGGTGTTGCGTATTATTAATGAACCAACCGCAGCGGCGCTATCCTATGGTCTGGACAAGCAAAATGATCAAAAAATTGTCGTGTATGACTTTGGCGGCGGGACCTTTGATGTGTCGATTTTAGAAATCGGCGATGGCGTTTTTGAAGTTTTGTCAACCAATGGGGACACGCAATTGGGCGGGGATGACATTGACCAAATTATTATTGATTGGCTAATTTCAGAATTCAAAAAAGATCAAGGCATTGATTTAAGCAGCGATCAAATGGCTTTGCAGCGGTTAAAAGAATCCGCAGAAAAAGCTAAAATCGAATTGTCGAGTGCCCAAAAAACGGCGATTAACCTGCCCTTTATCACGGCGGATAATACGGGGCCCAAACACTTAAACTTGGACTTGCCTCGGTCAAAATTTGAGCAAATGATTGCCGATGTTATCGAGCGGTCCATGACTCCGTGTCAAGTGGCGCTAACCGATGCCGGATTGTCCAAATCAGACATACATGAAATTATTTTAGTTGGTGGCACGACCCGAATTCCAGCCATTCAAAATGCCGTTGAGAAATTTTTTGGTAAAGCACCGAGCAAAGGGGTTAACCCAGACGAGGTTGTGGCGATGGGCGCGGCCATTCAAGGTGCTGTATTATCTGGCGATGTCAAAGATGTGGTCTTGTTGGATGTGACGCCGTTGTCATTGAGCATCGAAACCTTGGGTGGGGTGGCGACAAAGTTGGTTGAAAAAAACACCACCATTCCAACCTCCAAAAGCCAAGTGTTTTCAACAGCAGCGGACAATCAAACCAGCGTACAGGTGCGCGTATTCCAAGGGGAGCGTGCCATGGCTCAAGACAACCGCTTGTTGGGTGAAGTGACCTTAAGCGGGATTCCTTCAGCCCCCCGTGGTGTGCCTCAAATTGAAGTTACGTTTGATATTGATGCCAACGGTATTTTAAACGTTAAAGCCAAAGATAAAGGCACGGGGAAAGAGCAAATGGCAACGATTACAACGGGCTCTGGCTTGTCGAAAGAGGATGTGAAACGCATGACGCAAGACGCAGAGAAAAATGCGGCGGATGATGAAAAGAGAAAAGCTACGATTGAAGTGCGCAACGAAGCGGATTCATTTGTGTACAATACCGAAAAAAAGGTATCCGACTGTAAGGATAAAATTAGCGATGAAACCAAAGCAAAAATTGAAACAGCGCTAGCCAGTGTTAAAACAGCATTGGAGTCGGATGATTCTGAGGCGATTAAAACGGCCTTTGAAGCTGCACAAAAAGAGGTCTATCCGTTTGCCGAAGAGTTGTATAAAGCCGCAGCCCCAGAGGCGGAGGCCAATGCATCCAAAGACGATGATGTGGTGGATGCTGATTTTCAAGAAAAGACCGAAGAAGATAAAGAAAAAACGGCTAAATAATTATGGATTTGTATCAGGTATTGGGCATTGATGCGTCAGCCAATGACGCAGATATTAAGCGGGCGTATCGAAAGTTAGCCCGCCAATATCACCCGGATGTGAATAAAGATCCGGGTGCGCAGAGCAAGTTTAACGAGGTTCAAAAAGCGTATGACATTTTGTCTGACTCGCAAAAGCGTGCCCAATACGATCAGTACGGCGTGACCGATGATCAGCCGGGCGCCGGCGGTTTTGGTGGCGGGGGCTTTGGTGGCTTTGGCGGCATGGAGGATATTTTTGATTCTGTGTTTGGTGGCGGTGGCCGGCGCAGTCAACAGCGAGCCACCCAGGGCGACAGCTTGCGTTACGATTGTACCATTACCTTGGAAGATGTTGTGGATGGCTGTACGCGAACGGTTGAATACGAGCATTTGGCCTTGTGCAAAACCTGTGATGGAAGCGGCGCAAAGCCGGGCTCGTCGGTGGATACCTGTTCCCGATGCCAGGGGAGCGGTGAAATTCAGCACGTTCAGCAAACCATGCTGGGGCAGTTTGCGCAGATTACAACCTGTCCGGATTGTCGCGGTGAGGGTAAGACTATCAAAGATAAATGCACCGACTGTAAGGGACATGGGGTAGCCAAAAAGACCAAATCCTTGGATCTCAATATCCCTGCAGGTATCAGCTCAGGCACAAAGCTTCGGGTAGACGGTGGTGGTAATGCTGGGCAGCGGGGCGGCCCCCCGGGGGACTTGTATGTGGTGATTCATGTCCGGGATCATGCTGTGTTTGAGCGCGAGGGTGATGATTTGTACAGTGAAGAAACCATTTCATTTGTGGATGCTTTATTGGGTGCACAGTTGGATGTTAAAACCATTGAAGGCACGGCAACCCTGCGGATTCCAGAAGGGACGCAGCCGGGGACACGGTTTCGATTAAAAAGTAAAGGGATTAAACATTTGAAAGGGTTTGGCCGTGGGGATCAGTATGTCAAAATTAGTGTGGATATTCCCAAAAAATTATCTAAAAAGCAACGGAAAATTATTCAGTCGTTTCAAGAGGCGGGCTAGACGGTCTGTTCGCTCTTAAACTGCATCGTCTACTGGCGTTGTCAACATTTAAATGATGGGACTGTTGCGAAACGGGTGATTTAAATTGAAAAATTTTCAAAAAGCTTAAAAA
>JAQCBC010000061.1 GCA_027621615.1 bacterium | reverse complement strand
CTCCCCATCGCGCAACGTTGTATCAAAAATTTTTATGTGGCGACTGGACTGGCTCATGCACTTACCGCCTGTTTTTTGTTTTGAACCGCATTGCGAACTGCATTGCGAATGACTTCTGGCAAGGCCGGATGAATGTACATCAAACCCGCCATGTCCGACAACGTAGCCTTCATATGCAAAAATGCCATACACGTATGAATCATAGTGGCCGCTTCTGGCCCAATAATATGCGCCCCCACTAGGCGCAAACTGGTCCGGTCAAACAACACTTTGACAAACCCATGCTCCGATCGCAGCGCCATGCCCATCGCAGAATCCTGGTACGTATTGACTCCAATAATTAAGCCAGAGGCATCGTTCGGCTCACACAACCCAACACCCGCCACTTGCGGGTCTGTAAAAATCGCATGCGGCACCGGTGGGTAGCGCATTGGCCCCGTTTGAGTTCCCGCAACATGACGCTGAAACACATACTCACCCTCAAAGTTGGCTGTGTGGCGAAAAAAGTATTGTCCCCGTACATCCCCCAAGGCGACAACGCCTTTAACCGTAGTCCGCGCATGATCATCGGTTTGGATAAACCCCTTGGGACAGCATTGAATATCTGTATTTTCCAAGCCAAGATGGTCTGTCTCCGGCACAGTACCCGCGGCAACCAATAGTTGATCGGCAACCAACCGATGCGTTGCTCCCTGATGCTGAACCGTCACACATACCCCCTCGGTAGCCGACTCGACCGACTCAACGGCTGTATAGTCATAAACGGTATGCCGATCCTTAAACACACGCTCAAATTCGGCCCGAATATCCCGATCCTCGCTCGGAACCAGACCACTGCGCACCACAAAGGTCACCGATGTGCCTAACGCTGCAAAATAATGGCCAAGCTCCACCGCAATATACCCCCCACCGATGACAATCATCGAGGCCGGCTGCTGCGTTAACCGCAACGCTGTTTTATACGTTAAATACGGCACCGTATCCAATCCTGGAATCGCCGGAATGCGCGCTTTAGCTCCCGTTGCAATGACAATTTTAGGCGCTGTTAGCCTGGAATCCCCAACCTGAACAACGGTATTGCTAACAAACCGGGCGGCGCCTTTAAACAACGTGACGTTATCCGTACGCGCATACATCGGCTCTATCGCATCCGACTCGGCATCAATCACCCCCGACACCCGATTCACCAGTTGGGCAAAATGCACCCGATTCACGGCGGCCTCTATATCAAATCGATGCGCATGCGCAACCGTATCGGCAACCTCAGCCGCATGAATGAGCATTTTTGACGGAATACACCCATGATTTAAACACGTGCCGCCCAAACGTCCCTTTTCAATGACCGCAACCCGATACCCCAAAGCTGCCGCTGGCCGGACAATTTTTGTTCCCCCGCCAGTCCCAATGACGATAATATCAAACGTTTCCATGTCTATAGTATATCAAACCCCTTCGTAGAGACAATTAAATATCGCGGTAGATTAGTTCAAGGGTATCGTGATATCTGCCCGCTAGATCCATGGTTGTCTGGGTTTCGTCCCCAATATTAACCACAATATCGTATTTTCCATACGAAGACTGGGTCGGCAAATCAATGAGATAAATCACTTGGACGGCATAGCCAGGAATGGTTAGATTGGGCTCTAAATTTTGCTGAACATTGTTATCCAAAACACTCGTTAGTGGTGTTAAACTCACTGAATAGGGAATGCCGGTTGCCCCATCCGAATAGTCTGTTGGCTTCAACTCGCTGCCATTTAAACTCGACAACACAACCTCAAAACCATCAGTAGTATTATTTTTAAAAGAAAAAGACCCTACTTTTAACTGCCCATATTCAACATTGTCCAAGTGCCGATCCAGTTTAAACAAGCTTTTAGACTCTACCGGGTAGCGAACTGAAAACTTTTCAACAACGCCAAATGATACTGTGCACAACAGAACCCCAATCAACAGATTGAATAAAATGGATTTCATTTAATTTAGAGTATAGCCAAAACGCAACCAAAATACAAGCCTACTCATCCAACGCACCCAGTTCTCGGATTAGCATAATTTTTCCGATATTAACAACCGTTTTGCCATTGGTCGTTGTGTCGTTAAGATCAAAAATATACGGCTTGGAGTTGTAATCCACAACTCGGATCTCATAGGCTTGCTCGGTATCTGCCTGAAATTCAAACCGTCCCGATTGATTCGTAAACCCATAAATGACCGATCCGTTGTCTTGGCCCGTTACTTCAATAAATTGCAACGCAATGGGTTCTTGGTCAGCGTCTAGAATCGTTCCAAACACAAAATAGTTCGATTTTTTGCCCACCGTCGTAACATACCCGCGGCCATACTCTGGCATGACATCCAAACTCAAATCGGAAATGTCCGCTTTTTCTGGCAATTGGTCAAACGTCAGCAACACAGACGTGCTTTGCCCCGGAACCATGCCAGTTACCACCGCTGGAAACACATCACGAATTGGCCGGTTATCAGCCTGAATTTCGTGCCCTTTTAGCAACTTGTTTTTTTTCACAATACCAAACGCTTTCTTTTCCCCCACTTGACCCAGCCCCATACGGTTGCCCACAAACACCAGTGATGTGGACAGCTTAAAGTTTTGGGCATTCCGAATATTCTCCGGAGATCCCGTTAACTGGGATACGGTATCAAACGAGGTGCTAAGCAAGTCATTGCCAAGGCTAGACGATAGCCCTATACTGGATCCCGTACTGGATGATGCATATTCCCCAGCAGTAACAAAGCCATAAGCCGAATACGCACCCATCACCGAGTTTTTATTCTGGTCAAACTCAACAACAACTCCTGAATTATTGCCCTTATACAGCGGAATATCATTGCGATACACCCACTGAGACTCTGCCGAGGAGAAATCCACCTGCGCATTAATGGGGTATAGCGGTTCTTCGGACCGGTTATAACTGAGGCCAAAGGTAAGCACATGGTTGGGGGACTGTGGCGTCTTTTTATGCGTTTCCCAAAACAGAGAAAAATTAATCCGCACATTGTTGTAGCCAAACCCGGTTGAAATTTGGTTGCTTGACATAAAAATATCAGTCTCATTCACTTCAAACTGGTTGGAAAACGTAAAGGGAAACTTAATAAACCGCCACGATTTAAACATCATCTGATTAATCACTTTCATAGTTCGCTTGGACCGGTACGAGGTTTGTAAAATAGGCTCCGCACTTGTAGAAAATCCCAGATAATTTTCTGCTTGGTTTTCAAACGATACCTGCCAACTGGCTAGTGACGCATCCTCTTTGAGTAAAAAGGAAACCGATGATTTAAACGCCTGCGCGTAAATCCCATAATCCAAGTTTTGAGACTGGGCCAACGACGTTTTAAAAATACCCAACGGGGTTCCAAACCGCAAGTGGTTTTCTATAAACCGAACCGATGGGTTGGTTTTAAATTCCGTTTCTAAGGTCATATTAGCAGCATACTGATTCAATGAAAACAACCCCACTTTTTGGCTCACTAGTGTATGGGGTCGCGCGGCAACCATACGGTTTTCCAAGCTGCTCGAATCGCGGAGATCAAACACCCCCCACTGCACATCAAAATCATAGTCCAGTGGCTCCATGAGCTCATTGGACTTGTATTTGAAAATTGTTTTGCTTTTGTAGGTATTTGCGCCTACCATTTCAACAAAGATGATATTGGGGCCGCTTGAAATTGGAAAATTAATGGCCCGATATTTGCCAGGGTACAACTCCCGGGAATTTGTCAGCCTACCGTTGTTGTATACATTCAAAACAGCCCGTTCCGTTGTTTCAAACGAAAATCTTGTTTTTTTTCGATAGTCATCCCCCAAAGAGTGAACAAAAACATCGTTTATTCGAACGCCAACCAGCTGCTCATCACGCAAGATGCCGGCTTGAAAAAAATATTGGTCCGTCCACAAAAATGAATTTAGCTCAGAATACTTAAATTCATAGCCTAAATCACTTTTTTTAAACTCGGAATCCATAAATATTGGACCCATTGCCAAGTGATTATTTACTTGAAAAAAGTCATTTTTAAACTCAACATTAACCTCTGGAAACGCAGCCATAGACGAATAATAATTAATATCAAAATACCCACTAAACCAGTGCGTCTCAAAGTCATTTTGAGCGTAGGCCCCGAACATGGCTTTACTAAAGTCAATTGTCTGGACGCCCCGCATCTCAACCGGAGTTTTAATGCTTAGCCGCTGTCGTGCACCCGAGAATATAACCGAGAATCCAGCGGATGTTAACGCAGCTTTATCCAAATACTCCATTTCTGCGAACATTTTTTTTAAGTCCGAAACGACCCCTTTTTTTAAAAACGGGGTCACATAATTAATTAGCTTTTCTGTGCTGATTTTATAAAATGAAAAGTTCGTATCGGATTTAATAATAGCTTTACCAACAAGCATATCGTCTAAAAACACCCGTGCATCCACATCAATGCCCATACTTTTGGGCTTTTTAATACCAAATAACTGCAAAAACAAGTCTTCTTCTGTCATGGACTCTGGGTCAACAAAGTCTGGCGCGCTGTTTGACAACGATTCTGGAGCTGGCTCCGGCTCAGCGACACGGTCTTCTACTGCAGGCTCTGGTTCAACAACGGGCTCGGGTTCAGGCTCAACAACCGGCTTAGGCTCAGGCTCCGGCTCAACAACGGGTTCGGGTTCAGGCTCAACAACCGGCTTAGGCTCAGGCTCCGGCTCACCAACGGGTTCGGGTTCAATCATCGCAACAACCCCGCCATCCATAACCGGCGGCTCATCCCCACTCGATTTGAACGGGACCCTTAAGGCGTTTGATTGAAGCTCCGCATTGCGAAAACCAAACGGCGCAAAAGCCTTCCCAATCGTCGTTACAATATTCCGAAAATAAAAAGCCGCCCCCGATTCCCTAACCGCAGTATTGTCTGCGAGCATTGAACCAGCTAATTGAAAAAGCAAGACAATAATGCACGCAAAATATTTCATAGCAATTGGTTTTGTTTTGGGGGTATATATGACAGTATCACAATTGCCAAACAAAAAAAAGGACAGGGAACGAATTCCCTGTCCAAATTTTCGGCTCAACTGCGTGGTAGTTTGCGCGTTAAAGATCGGTATATGTTAGTGTTAGAACATCTGAATAAGTCCCAGCCATATCCAAAACACCACCCTCAACATTCGTATTAACATAAAGTTCAAAGTTGGCATTTGTTGCGGATGATACAATGCTGCCCGCTCGCGACAATACTGACACTGGGCCATTGCTTAGTGCATCGGATGCATATGATAGCACAGCATCAACACCCTGCCCCAATGAACCAGTCTGCTTAATATTAACTGAATAAGGTATTGGCACCTCGCCATCCAATGTTGAATCTGGCTGCAAAATACCACCTTGCGAACTCGATAATGTTAATCGAAATCCATCTCGTGTGTTGTTTCGGATATCAAACCGTCCCAGCATCACCGCCTCTCCCCAAGCGTTTAAGCGAGAGGTTAGCACTCGTGTATTAAAATAACTTTCTCGAGCAATCTGATGATCAATTCTAAACTGCTTAGTCAAGTATCCATTTTTGACAGTTGCGCCATCACGAAAAACACCATCGGCATTCCAGCCATCGGCCGAATAGCCATCGTCCCCGTACATAGTTCCATTTCGGTGCATTTTATCAGCCAAAAAGCCACGCTCATCATACCCTTGGTAGTCTCGACCATCGGGCCCATAAGCATCACCGTCGACTGTTAAGTTATCCAAACCAAAGATACTGCCAGATTGCGTTAAACCATTGGAATCAAATTCATCGCCATCAAATGTCATGCCCGACTCATCAAACTCTGACTGTGTGACACTGTGAATCCCGGTAGCATAAAACCCATTGCTATTAATACCATTAGCATTATACCCAGCACGATCATACCCAGAGGCATTGTAGCCATTGACATCATAGCCCATCGAATCATACAAGCCACCATCGAAAGCCACACCGCTT
>JAQCBC010000060.1 GCA_027621615.1 bacterium | reverse complement strand
AGGCCATACCACACCAAAGCCTGATAAAAGAGCATCGTGCGATTTAATACCGCTTCAAGCGTCACCCGCGATTGGGCCGGGGCTCGCTGCGCCTGGGCGATGCGATTAACTGATGACCAATCCGATGCCTGATACGCCGGAACCACCGCAAACACAGCGTCGTCCACTGTAAAATAAGCCAATCGCTCCCGCAACGCAGCGGCAATCTCGGGGGACAACTGCGCCCCTGTCTCCAACTGAAGGGTATTTTTTAGCCGAATATACACCTGCATTTGATCATCCAAGCGAATCACCGCTTGCTGAAACGCATCACGCAAGGGCACCTCCACCGTTCGACATTGATCGGCCAATTCAATCAAGCGTTGGTAATACGGCTCAATGCGTTGAAACGACACCCGATGCTTGGATGCATTGGGCAGCCCCAAAAGACTGTGTAGCTGACTGTGGTACACCACAAAGTGGGGCAATTGATCCGCTGTATTGGCATCGGCCATCACCGTCATCAACCAGGGCATTGCGGCTTGATCCCCCAGGGACTGTTTGCCATGAATAAATAGTAGGGCATTGCGTGCCACCGTATCCATGGGCTGTACCCGGCCATTGGCCTGCACAGGGATTCGACTAACCGATGCCCAATCAATACCCAAATCACTGGGCGCCGATCCCATAAATCGAACCAACACGCCCACCAAGACGAGCACCCACGCCCATCGAACCCAGCGGATCATCGCAATCGCCCCATCATTAACACCATGTGCCAAAGGAGACCAACGCCCAAGACCAAGCAGGCAAAGTATGGCGACCACCACACCGGGTTTTTAACCAACTGTAAAATTGATACCGTATCCGCGTCATCAAACGAGGCTTGAAAATAGGTAACCCCCTGATATCTTAAGGGGTGATTCATATAAATATGAAACGGCTGGCGAAACGAGCCATCCGTTACAATGACATCGGATGAAAAATAACTGGGAATGGTTGTGCCCGGATGCTGGCGATGGGTAAATTCCATTAGCGTCACTGCGTACGGATAATAATATCGGGTTGGGCGTAAGGCAATGGTAGCTCTATCGCCCACCCATTGGGGATGGTTGAGCCAGGAGGACACCAAAAACCGGCCCAAATCCGTACCGTCTTGCGTATGAATACGCACCCACAGGGCCATGTGATTGCGGGCATCCGGTCGCCGATCCACTGGCCGGGGCTCCACCGAAAAATACCGACCGGCTCCCTGGGCCGATTGCCATCGATTTGCATCATCAATCAACCGTAAAATTGCATTATTCAACCGCGACTCAACCGTAATAACCAAGGGCCCCATGACGATTGAGTCGTTGGCCTGCACGTTGGCCATATCAATCTGAAACACGCGAGTTGTCTCGCCTTGAGCCTGCATCACCACCAATTCCGTGTCATGCACCGACTCCGAATACCATTGGGTATCGCCCTCCCGAATAATCATTTGGCTTTCTTGACTAACAAACCCGCTAATCGCCCCGCCAATCAACAACACCAACAAGCTACTATGAATCAGCCAGATGCCCATCTTTTTCATGGACCACTGAAAGCGTTTAATATGTGCCAATACTAAATTCACCCCCAGCAACAGCCCAACACTCATACCCCCGGGAAATACCGGCCATCCGTGCCAATACACCCACCAGGATTTGAAATACACCTTGACGGTATAATAAATACCCAAATTAACTTGATCCAACGTCCCCACTAAAACCAACACAAACCCCAACACCAAGCCCACGACGGCAATTTTCAGCCCGGCCACCGCATGAAAGGCTTGTTTCAACAGGACCCCAATCCGACTCATCATTGCACCTCTGTTAGCGACAGTTCCGATAAAAACTCACCCCAAACGGCCGCCATAGCCACCGGGTCCGACCCCGTTAATTTAACAAACCATTGATCAGCCCCCACCGCTTGCTGAGCCACCCGCATGTGGCTAGCACCCGAACGCAACACCACTGTGTCGTATTGTGTCTGGCCATACGTTTTGGGAATCATTGTCGCTGTGGTCACCGGGTTTAAGCCCAACTGGCGTCGCCATCGATTTACATTGCTCAACACAGTCCCAGAATCACCGGATAATTGCGTGACGGTTAGAACCATATCCCCACGAACCAACCGCAAGCGGGTCCATGTATCGGAGGCAGTCTCCCGAGACCAATCGGGCATATCTGGCCAATAAAACCCCCAAACCATGCGTTTATATGCGGGGTAATCGGCCCCGGCATGGGGGTGGCCCAGCGCAGGGTTCGTTTGTACCCGATGGTTGGGTAGATCGTAGTGGGTAACGGTTGGCTGACACCCCACAAGCCCAACGCACATCAGCGCTGTGAGCCAGAAACGCCCCCGTATCATCACGACAAATTGGCAAGCACCGCATCGCCAACAGCGGTTGTGGACATCCCCATTTTACCCGCTTGCATACTGGCCATTGTGGGTGTTGTCTTGGCAATGGCCCGATCCACCATCGCTGCAGCATCCGGATGCCCCAAATGATCCAACATCAAGCCCACGGACCCAATGGCGGCCAACGGATTAATTTCATTTTTACCGGTAAACAGCGGCGCCGTTCCCCCAATGGGTTCAAACATGGACACGCCTTCAGGGTTTAAATTCCCCCCCGGAGCAATGCCCATGCCCCCTTGGGTGGTTGCGGCTAAATCAGTGATGATATCGCCAAACATATTGGTAGTCACGATAACATCAAACCGTGCTGGATCTTCAATCATATAAATACACACCGCATCCACGTGCACATAATCCACATAAACGGTTGGGTATTGGGGCTTCAACGCCGCCAAGACTCGATTCCACAAATCAAATACATACGTTAACACATTGCTTTTCCCACATAGGGTCAGCTTGGCTCGGTAACCGGCGGCACGTTGCGCATCAGTCAAGCCGGTCCATGGGGTATCGGCATGGCGTCGCAACGCATACTCAAACGCATACCGCAAACACCGTTCCACCTGAGCATAGGTATACACCATGGTTTGCTCAGCCACTTCGTCCGGCGTTCCCGCCTGCAGTTGCCGACCAACACCCGTGTACAACCCACCGGTATTTTCACGCACAACTACATAGTCCATAGCGGCGCAATTGCGCAAGGGAGACCGAACTCCCGGGTACAATTTGACTGGCCGCAAGTTAATATATTGATCCAATGAAAACCGAAGTTTTAACAAAATATCCCGTTCCAATAAACCCGGGGGAGCGTCGGGGTGCCCAATGGCGCCCAATAAAATAGCATCGTAGCTGCGTAGGGCATCGACAGATGCATCACTGAGCAACTCGCCTGTTTTGAAATACCGCTCTGCACCAAAATCGTGCGCTGTTGTTTGAATGCTTAACTGATGCAATTCGGCAACCCGCATTAACACACGCACTGCTTCACGGGTCACTTCAGGCCCGGTTCCGTCTCCAGGAATAACCGCTAGTTTATAATTCATCCTCACCAATTATGATACCACGTTTGAATGAACTAAACCAAAAGCAGCGTATTCAGTTACAACGCTATAGTTTTTCAACCCCATAATCCATACGCCAATACACCCCACTGGATACTGAATCGGCGAACGCATCTTCACCCAGGTCTTCGTCTTGCAAATAGGTGAAATTATCCTGCCAATATAGATTCATCGTATCGTGGCCCAATTGACGTTGGGATACATTAGCGCCCACCACACATAAAACAAGAACTAGAATTGATGCAATCGTTTCCAGTGGATTTAATGGATTGTTAACACGCATGATGGACCTCCTGTATAGTTAGGCAATACCCCCTAAGGCGATTTTTTAAACATCCCCGCCCAACGACAGCCTACGCTTAACAATGGCCCGGGCGGTAGGCTGATCCTCCGAAGTTGGCGTCAAAACGGCAACACTATACCGCACAGAATCCGGCGTATCAAACAACCAAACAACCCCACCCGACACCGATACAGCCACCCCCTGATGCCGATACGCATAGACATCCGATGCATCCGCCGAGGCCGCCAGCGTAACCACCGGAATCACCGATTCCAACTCAGGGGCAAATGAAAATCCCGACAACGCCAAATAATAGGCCTGCATGTGATCATAGCGCATCACCATCCATTGCTGGTGATGGGTCAGCAGTGTGATGCCTGTGGTCATCACGCCAACAATCACCGATACCCCCACCACACAACTAACACTTATACTGCCGCGCATGAATACCCAATAATTAATGGCTGAACGGGTTTGGCATCATCCAAATAGCGATACTCAATCCGAATATATTCAGAAAAAATACTCACCGTCCAGTCGGATACCCCACACACCAGTGTGTAGCTATACCAACGGTGATTGCGATAGAGTCGGCGTCGCAAACACGATTGGCGAATATCGTATTGAATGAGCGGCTCATCCGGATGACTCACCGTCAACCAACCATCCCGACGCTCCAACGCGCTGGCTTGGTTCACATCTTGGCGAATTTGATCCTGCCAATAGTCATTATCATAGTGGCGCATGATCGTTTCAACCCAATGCCCAACCGACTCATATGCCCCCCGAAGGCTACCGGATAATCCCGGCCACACAAACGCCAACAAGCCAATGACCAACACCCACTCCAGAAGTATGTAGCCACCTCGATGCCCGTTCATGAATTTAGCGGCCATACACAACAAGGGTGCGATTGGGCTGAATCTCAACCCGATATTGAATGGATCCATACGGACCTGGGGATTGGGTCACGCCCTCGGTTACATGACCCATCATGGCCAGTTGCAGGTGATTATGGGCTTGATCTAAGGCCTGATTAAACGCCATCAATCGCGAACAATAGCGCGTCGCAGCCCCAACCCCAACGCCAAGCATTGAACACACAATCAGCATCAAGGACAGCCCCAGCATCGCATCCAAAAGCACAAAGCCCGTTCGCTTCATTCTCGCATCCAAATTTGCCCAAACCCCACACCCACTGTGATACGACCCTCGTCCCCAACAACAATCGTCCCGGCACGACTCGTACGCCCCAAGTGGGTAAACCCAACCGGACGATTCTGAGACACCGGCGCCGACACCCCAACCGTTTGAATCACCGCATCGGAGTCATACCGCACCTGAATTTGATTATCCTGGGCATACACCACGGTTCGTTTGGCATAGGTTTTGGCCGCTTGGCGGGCCAACACAACGTGTTGATACACAACAGGCCGATCCAGCGTGACACGCCCATACCAGGGCAGCCCAATTAGGATGGCCATCAGCCCCATCCCCACACACATATCCATCAAACCCATACCAAGCACCCAAATTCACACTACCGAATAGAACGCCATGCATTCCGTCACAATTTAATTTATATAAAAAAACAGGACGTTGTCAAGAACGCACTCAAATATGCTCGTCTACCAAATCCGCCAGTGCTTGGCGACTGCGATACCCCCGAAACCGAGACACAACCGTGTGATCCCGATTTAAAATATAAACCGTTGGAACAGCATTAACAGCCCCATATTGCTCCAGCAATTCTGTATCGGCCATCACAATGGGGTACCCTATTGCGTGTTGCTCAATGTAGGCCTTAACGACGGCAGGATCTTTATCAATCGAAGCGGCAATAATTTGCACCCCTTTGGATTGGTACTGATCATAAAACGCTTGAATTTCTGGATTCATAGCCGAACAACTGCCACACCAGGTTGCAAAAAATTTAACCAAGACAACCTGTCCCGTGTAATCCGATAAACGCACCGGTTGACCATCGGCAACAGAAGGCCGCTCAAACTGAATCGCTTCACGCTCAAGCATGGGCATCGCTTTTTCAACATTGTTCGAGGACGGTCCACAACCCGAAAGTCCGGCAAGCACCACAATAGCGAGCGTGCTTTTAATCAACCAAGATTGCCAATAACGCATTATTTTCAAGTATAGCCAATCACACACTATTTTTCAACTCAAATTTTATCCCAAACTATGCTATACTAATTAATATGTTTGGATCAACT
>JAQCBC010000059.1 GCA_027621615.1 bacterium | reverse complement strand
TCGAGACCAAGTGCGTGCTATTGAATCGGTGTTGGCAACCATGCCCAAGCATGAGTGGGTTAGCTTTAAAACCTTTGTAGGCATGACCAATACCAATTCATACGATTTTGCCAATAAAGAAAACGAAACTGAAATTACGGTGTTTTTAACGCCAATTGCCCAGCGTACACGCAGCGCAGAAGCCATTATTCAAGACTTAAAACCACGGGTGCCCGATACGGTGTTTTTCCGTGTTGAATCGGGTGGCCCGCCGGTTGGCCGAGCCATTAGCGTTGAAATTATTCACCCAAATACATCCATTCGGGCCAATATTACAAATTACGTCTACCAACTACTGGCCAATACACCAGGAGTTCGTGACTTATCACGGACGGATGATGGTTTGCGAAAAACCATTCAAATAACACCCAATATTGCGAAAGCCGCCCAGTTGGGGGTTTCTTTGGCAACCATTGCCAAAACGATCAATATGGCCTACACCGGGCAAATTATTGGCGAGTTCAATCAAAACAACGATACTATTCCCATTCGATTGCAATTGGCCCCCAACGATCAGACCACTAGCGGCATCCAAGCGCTTGTTGTACCCAATGCGATGGGCAAACTAATCCCCCTAGCCCAACTGGTTTCGGTTGAAAATGGACCCATAACCCCCAGTTATTATCACTACAATGGGGACCCTAAAACCAGTATTTATGGTGAAATTAATGAATCGGAAACAACCATTCAATCTGTTGTTGAACGCATTGAAACCCAAATCGATACCACGCAGTGGCCCGGGGGCCAAGTGCTATTTACTGGCCAAAATGAAGATACCAATCGATCCATGAATGACTTATTCAACGTTTTTCTGCTTACACTGGTTGGCATGTTTATTTTGTTAATTGTTTTATTGCGATCGATTCCCCAAACCCTCTTAGTTTTGACCTGTATTCCGTTTGGTCTTTTAAGTGCGTCTTTGGCATTTATTGCCCATAGTCAAGTTCTCAGTTTTATTGGGGTTATTGGCATGATTGGACTGTCTGGGGTCGTGGTTAATGATGCCTTGGTGATGATGCATCATTTGAATAAAACCAAGCCGTCGGGCTTGCCCCTCTCTGAGACAATTGCGCATGTGGCTAGCGGCTGCGCTACCCGGTTCCGACCGGTGTTATTAACATCCATGACCACAGTGTTTGGCCTATTGCCCTTGGCGTATGGATTTGCAGGCAACGACCCCTATTTAGCCCCAATGGCACTGGCGATGGGTTGGGGTCTATTGCTCGCAACCCCCTTAATTTTGTTTGTATTTCCGTGTTGGTACATGGTGGTGTGTGGCAGACGCTAAGTCAACCCCCGACCTTTGGCTCGGCACATGGGCCCTGGGTGGCAAAGGGGTTTCCGGTACTGTAAAACACTCAAAGGCCCTCATTGATGCAGCGTATCAGTACGGCATTCGGCATATCGATACGGCTTTTTTTTACGGCAACGGGCAAGCACACGACACCATCGCCAATGCCATTAAAAATCAGCGATCCCATTGGCATATTTGCGAAAAAGTGGGGTTGCGCTGGGCCAGTCGAAACCGGGTCATTCATTCAGGATCTTTAGATGCAATTATTCACGATTGCCAAGTGGCACTGCGCCGGTTACGAACGGATTATATTGATACACTCATGCTGCACTGGCCGGACCCCCACTGCAACTTGGCCACCAGTATTGACGGCTTACAAGCCTGTGTGGATCGCGGCTATGCCCAACACTGGGGATTGGGTAATTTAGCCGATACTCAACTCCATCATTTAATAAACTATCCCAATACCGTGTATCAGTTGGAACACAATTGCATCATCGACAACAGCGCCCAATTGTACAAAACCCATCAGCACGCCTATAACTTGGTGTTTTCGCCGTTGGCCAACGGCTGGCTGGCCAATCCCAACCACCTGCATCAAGCCATACCCAAATCCGATCGCCGAGCCCGACATCCCATTTATACACAGCCATCCTATCGAGCGGCTTGCCAAGATTTTCATGCCAACACAACAACCCCCATTGAAGACGCCTTGCGCTGGGTGATTCAAACACCCACCGTTCATGGCCTTATTCTGGGGCCACGCTCCCCGGAACACCTCCATCAACTTATATTAGCTACAGCCGGTTTATAAAACGCTTACAAATATGCTAAACTCTGGATAGTCTATGTTAGCTTTAGGCTACCATTCAGCATACTAAAAAATAGTGAGGTTACTAATAATGAGCACAACACAACAAGCCGTTTACAAACAATTTGGATTGGTCAACACCCAAGCTATGTTTAAAAAAGCCGTCACCGGTGGTTATGCCGTTGGCGCATACAACATTAATAACTTAGAGCAATTACAGGCTATTTTATTGGGCTGCATTGAAACCAATGCCCCAGTTATTTTACAAATATCCAAAGGCGCACGCAGCTATGCCCATCCCACGTTGTTGCGCGCAATGGCCAGCGGTGCCATGGACTTTGTTCGGGATCACGGATCGAACATCCCTGTTGCCTTGCATTTGGATCATGGGGACTCGTTTGAGTTGTGCAAATGGTGTGTGGATAACGGGTTTTCGTCTGTTATGATTGACGCATCGCATTTGCCCTATGAAGACAATATTGCCTTATCCAAGCAAGTGGCTGACTATGCCCATCAGTTTGGGGTATCTGTAGAAGCAGAACTGGGTGTTCTGGCCGGTATTGAAGAAGATGTTGTGGCGGCTGAATCCGTCTATACACAACCCGAAGAAGTCATTGACTTTGTTGGGCGTACTGGGGTGGATTCGTTGGCCATTTCAATTGGAACCAGTCACGGAGCGAACAAATTTACCCCTGAGCAATGCACCCGCAATGCGGAAGGTATCTTGGTGGGTCCACCGTTGCGATTTGATATTTTACATGAAATTGAGCAAAAGTTGCCCGGATTCCCCATTGTATTGCATGGATCTTCATCCGTAATGCCTGACTATATTCAGGATATTTTGGCCTTTGGCGGGCACATTGAAAACCCAGTGGGTGTTGCGGAAACGCAATTGCGTGAGGCGGCCAAATCTGCCGTATGCAAAATGAATATTGACAGCGACGGCCGCTTGGCTATGACGGCCGCCGTTCGGAAGTTTTTAGCTGAAAACACGGAAAGCTTTGACCCTCGGCACTATTTTGGAGCAGCACGAGACCGATTAAAAGACTTGGTTGAATATAAAAATACCCACGTATTAGGCTCTACGAACCAAGCCTAGTTCAGCCCATGTTGCTGGATACTTTTCATGACCTGTCTGCCCTATGCCAGCATTGCGATGCGTGGCGACAGGCTGGCGAAACCCTCGTGTTTACCAACGGCTGCTTTGATTTGTTCCATGCCGGACATGCCGTTTATTTAGACGAAGCTCGGGCCTTGGGGGATCGGTTAATTGTGGGCATTAACTCCGATACGAGTGTGCGTCGGCTTAAAGGCACTACGCGCCCAATCGTACCGCTAACCGGTCGTGGCCTGGTGCTCAATGCGCTTCAGTCTGTGGATGCGGTAATTGCCTTTGAATCCGACACCCCGATTCCCATTATCCAAGCTCTAAAACCCGATATCCATGTCAAGGGGGGTGATTATTCAGACCCGACCGCCTTACCCGAGTACCCGATTGTCTCAGCCTATGGGGGGCGCGTTGTGCTGCTGTCATTTTTGGATGGGTTTTCAACCTCTTCCATCATTCAGACCATTCAACATGGACCAGATCACCGGGGTCATTGAACGCATTACCTATCAGCACGACAACGGGTTTACCGTCGCTAAAATCCAAACCGAAACCCACGCTAAGCCCATTGCCATAACTGGTCATCTGGGCGATATTCATGTGGGCCAATCCATCACCTGTACGGGTCATTGGGAAACCAATGCCAATTATGGCCAGCAGTTTACTGTTCAGACTCACACAGTTCAGCCGCCAACGACCGCTAGCGGCATTGAGCGGTATTTGCGTTCCGGCGCAATTAAAGGCATTGGGCCGGTGTATGCCAAAAAAATTGTGGATCACTTTGGAGAGGAAACCCTTCGTATATTAGATACCGACAGTACCCAACTGCATGCCGTTCCCGGTTTGGGCAAAAAACGCATCGCACTCATTCAAGAATCACTACGCAACAGCCAAGCCAATCGGAATTTATTGCTATTTTTGTCTGACCACCAGTTATCGCATACCTGGGCCACTAAGATTCAAGAACAATACGGAAGCAATAGCCTATCAGTCATTCAAAACAACCCGTACATATTGGCGAAAGACATCTCGGGTATTGGCTTTAAAACTGCGGATCAATTAGCCCATCGACTGGGCATTCGCCACGATGACCCCAATCGCATTGATGTGGGTATTTTACATTGTTTAGAGACCCTCAGTGGGCATACCTGCTGCCCCTTAGATACCCTTGTGAAAAATACCGCCACCGTGCTAAATTTGGCCGACTATGCGGTGATTCAGCATCGCATACACGCCCTGATTGACCAAGAGACTCTGTATGCATCCAGCATCGAGGGAACCCCCATGATATGGACCCGACCATTGGCCATGGCTGAATGGGGAATCACCAATGAATTGCGTCGGATTCAACACGCCCAAGTCCGGGCCCCATTAACTGACATTATTGAAAACCTAGCCCAATTGGAACGTCGGGTTGGCCTAACCTTGGACCCGGCTCAAAAACAAGCCATTTGCCAAGCAGTGACTCAGCCCTTCCATGCCATTACTGGCGGACCAGGAACCGGTAAAAGCACCCTGACTCGCATGATCACGGGTCTGTTTTATAATCAAAAATCGTTGCTTCTTTTGGCCCCAACGGGGCGCGCCGCCAAGCGACTCTCCCAAGCCACGCAACTGGTTGCTAAAACGATTCACAGTGCCTTGAGCTACGATTTTGCTACGGGTGAGTTTAGTTACAACAAAAAACGGCCATTGACTCATGATGTTGTTGTTGTGGATGAAGCCAGCATGATTGATACCCGACTGTTTCATCAGCTTCTGATGGCCATCCCCAGTCACGCTCAGCTGATTCTGATTGGCGATGTGGATCAACTACCCAGCATCGGCCCAGGAACCGTACTGCAAGATATTCTAAATAGCCCAGGCCTTTCCAAAACATACTTAACCCATATTTTTCGACAAGCACAAGGCTCCCATATTATTCGGCATGCCCACAGTATTCAGCGAGGCGACATCCCCCAATTTATGCATGGCCCTGAATCCGACTGTTTTTTTATGGAGGCCGATGATCCGGATACAATTTTACAGGATATTGCCCACATCATGACCCATCGACTCCCTAAAAAATACGGCATTCACCCACAAACAGATTGCCAAATATTATCCCCCATGAACACGGGGCCCCTGGGTGTGCACGCATTTAATACTGAGCTGCAACAGCGACTCAATCACCACAACCCAATTCTACTAACCGCACCCGATGGGACTGAATACCGCAAAGATGACAAAATCATCCAATTGCGAAACAATTATGATTCAGGCGTGTTTAATGGCGATATTGGCACCGTCGATGCCTACTATGCAGACCGAAAAACCCTCTTTATTCGGTTTGATGAACGCGATGTTGAATACAAACTACCGGATTTAATTGATATTCGACTGGCCTATGCCGTATCCATTCACAAATACCAAGGCAGTGAATGCCCCTATGTTATCATTCCCATTCATCGCATGCATCAGCACATGCTAAATCGAAATTTGCTCTACACAGCGCTGACTCGTGGGAAACGCATGGTTATCTTAATGGGGCAACCCACGGCATTGCACACGGCCATTCACAATATGTCTGCCATCCATCGGCATACGGGCTTAGGCTATTTTTTAACGGTATCAAATTCAACCAAATAATACACCAGAAAACTTCAATGTCACATTATTAAAAACTGTCTTTACTTTTTATTTTAAAAAAAATTAACGATTATTCTACTTGACCCTGATTGCATACAGTCTGGTATTCTAATTCTCACATCGTGTATTGTCGTGCACAAC
>JAQCBC010000058.1 GCA_027621615.1 bacterium | reverse complement strand
TAATGCTGGGCAGGAGTTGGGCAAATCATTTAACCAAAAAGAGTTGTCTCATGTTCTAGTATTTGCTGATGGCATGATGACCAATGGGGCCGATCTTGTTGAGGGGTTGGAATCCGTTTTATTGGATCATATTACGATTTCTGGCGGATTGGCTGGGGATGGCGTCAGTTTTAATGAAAGCATTGTGGGCTTAAATGGCAATAACCAAACCAATCAGGCTATTGTTATCGGGTTTTATGGCACGGCCATTCATGTTGAGCATGCCTTGCGATCGGGATGGACACCCCTAGGTCCCAAAAAGAAAATTACGTTATCAACTAAAAATACGGTGTATGAATTTGATCATAAACCTGCGATTGAGTTTTACAAATCGTATTTAAAAGAACAGGCGGATTCGCTGCCTTCCTCCGGCTTATTGTTTCCGATTAAGTTATTCAACGATGATGATACACAGGTTATTCGAACTGTTGTCGGGCTCGATACACACGATCAGTCCTTACGCTTTGCAGGCAATATGCCCGAAGGGGCTTTATCTCAAATTATGCACGCAACAGCTGATGATTTATTAAATGGAGTCACGCAAGCTGCCCAAACACTCGAGCCACATCATCCGGATCTGGTTATTATGGTTAGTTGTGTGGCACGAAAGTTAGTGTTAGATAACCAAATCCACGATGAAGTGCAGGATGTTTACGACTGTCTTTCACATTCAAACTATTCAATGGCTGGATTTTATTCGTACGGACAAATCAATCCTGGACACACAAGTAAAAAAAGCCGTTTGCATAATCAAACCATGACACTCATTGCTATTCGAGAGTCCTAAATAGCGGACACCCTGACTCCGATAGCGTGGGTGTTAAGTCAAAGGCATTGGATCGATCGTTAAACTACGTGCAAACTTAGCCCCTCATAGGCCATTGTAATTGAAAATGAATACGACTTTTCTTTAATGTAAAAGTTTATGCGTTCTCGCATTTCATCAATATCTTGATCGGTTCGGCAAGGATCGTGATGGGTCAGCACCAATTGTTTGATATTAGCCATGGCCGCCAAATCACACACTGACCGATAATCACTGTGCCCCCAACCGGACTTTTCTTTGATTTCTTCCGGTAAATATTGGCAATCGTGAATCAGCAAGTCACACTGTTTAAAAACTTTGGCAAATTCTGAGACGGATCGCGCGGACGACTCGCTAGATAATAGCTCATTATCGGTACAAATGGCGATTGATTTTTGATCCAGGGTCAGCTTATAAACGGTATAACCACCCGGATGATTGGCCAGCACCGTATCTATACGCAATGTACGGGGCAATGTCCTAGACTGTGAGTTTAATTGGTGAAATGTACACTTGCTGGGCAGGTGATCAAATTTAACCGGAAACTGCTGCCCATTCATTTGCGATATAATATTGCTTTCCCATCCTTTTGGATAATCGGCAATGAAATGAATGTCTTGATTGGGAATGTACAAGGGCTTAAAAAAGGGGAGTCCTTGAATATGATCCCAATGAAAATGTGTGAAGTATAAATAGAGTGGGTCGGTTTTATTAATAATTTGATCCCCTAAATCAACAATACCCGTTCCAGCATCAATAATCATCGAATGCCCATTCTCCAGTATAATTTGCAAGCACGTTGTTTTACCCCCATACCGGCAATAGGCATCACCAGAAATAGGAAGAGACCCCCGAACACCAAAAAATTTAATTCGTATCATGATGCTTGCTCCTGTATGTCTTGATCAAATGAGCACAAGTAACTTACTAGATTGGGCATTTCTTTCAAATTTAAGTGTTTATTCTTTTTAAATCGTGTTTGATACGGAGGGGATAATTTATGATACGTATGTTCTGTAATATGAATGGCATTGCCCACACCGTGTGATTCCATACGGCTAGCAATGTTAACGGTATTGCCCCAAACATCATAATTAAACACCGTTTTTCCAATGAGACCCGCAATAATCGGTCCAGAATGAATCCCGACTTTTAATTTTGATTGAATTGAATATGACATTATTTTTTTTGAAAATCCCTGAATAATCGACTGTGCCATATCAATGAGTTGATCCAATTGACTCTGGCAGTGGTTATGAATCCCAGATACGACCATATAGCAGTCCCCAATTGTTTTGATTTTCTGAACGTTGTACTGGAGTGCAATATCGTCAAACAGGCAAAAGACATCATTTAAGAAGCTCACAACCGTTTGGGTACCCATTTGATCTGTTAATTCCGTAAACCCGACAATGTCAGCAAACAGAACATGGGCTTCTGGAATCGCATCCGCAATGGATACTTCGCCCTGTAATACACGATTGCTAATATCTTGTGGCAATATATTTAATAATATAGTTTCAATACTTTTTTTATTGGATTCAATCAGTTCATTTTTTTCTAACAATTCACTGGAGACTAGCGATAGGGAATGCTCGGCACGAGCGCGGTGTGCCATTAGGTCATTAAACGCGATGTCACAGGCCTCAACAAACGCTTGAATGGGTGGGGGGAGTTGATTAAACGACTCCGACATCGGCAAGTATTTTTTAAGGAGCCGCAATAACAGTCGATTGTTTACAGGGATCATTCAATTTCTCGCATCGCTGTAATGGTCATGGTTTGATTATGCAGCAAACTAACTGAATTGGATTGATGATCAAATGGGCATAGCTCGCCATATGAATAAAATCCAGCTATTGAATTTTTAGATTTGCTAAAAATTGCAGCAATTTCTTCAATTTCTTCATCAGCCTGCTGACCCATAATGAGCTTTCGGCCAACACAGCTAACCAAGATAATAAACTCCGGATCGGGATTCATAGCCATGCTTGATTCAGCGGCTTCAATAGCGCCACCAATGAGGTCATCGGTTGTGGCATGCATCATTTGAGCTACAGTGCCTTCTGGAACATCCCCAGCAAAAATTAATGCGTTTTCAGTTTCATTAATACCCACAACAGTACGAACCAATGATTTTTGTTTAGAATTTTGGTTGTAAATTGATAATGGAAATAGTAGGCCGGAAGCCGGTAAATTTAATTCTTGATCTTGGGTATACAATTTATAGAGATCCAATGCGGCTTGTTTATCCAGCTCATACAGTATATTGTTATCAGCCCGTGTAATGGATCGTTTGGGGCCAAAGGGACGCCATCCCCCACGGGACCCATACCCAATTTTTAATGATTGTCCATAAAACCCAATCATACAGGTTTGATGCGGTTTGTAATGGCCATTGAGGCCCAATACGGATTCATTAAAGTCAGCACCGTCTCCAGACAGTCCACCGGTAACAGCAATTGTTTTTGGAATCACGGAGTAAATACCGGCTAATAGTTCAGTGGCATTGGTGACGACCCCATCAGAAATAACAAATAGATGGCATAGATCATCGCGCTTGAGTGCATTAGCCATGGTTTGACCAGCCATAAAATTGCTTGAAAAATCATTTAAACCCAACTGAATGCTTTTAATGGTTGTTTTTTTAAAGGTAACCGCACTAACCGATAGGCTATCATCGTAGGTTTGGTTGCCATGTATTTCACCCGATGTTGATGAGACTAAAATAATGGCGTTGGGAAAGGTTTCGTCTAATACCGACATAATCGCGTGTGTTTCTACTAATTTTTTAGCCCCAAACACCAACACCCAATCCACATTGGGCTGTATGTATAGTGGGCGAACCCAGCCGGTTTTATCATGGTATTGAAATTGCTCCACATTCATAATATGCTCCTTGTTATTCACAATCGTAGTACATCAATGATTTGATCGCTTAATAGGTTTATACCCGTCTAACAAAACGATTAAACATAATTTGACAGGCTAATTTTGAATGTGGTAATTTTCAAATGTGATTTCCAATATTCTCATTGATGGCATTCGCGTCAGTATCGCTATATCTATTTTTTTTGTTTGGATTGTACGATACACCAATATTGTTGAAGAATTTCAAGAATATGGCTTCCCCAATTGGTTTCGGGACATCATGGGTATCTTAAAATGCATTGCAGCGGCATTTTTGTTGATTGGCAGTGTGCCACTCATGGGTGTTGCAACTGCTGTATTATTTGTTCTAATGCTATCAGCCTTTATTGTTCATATTAAGCATTCGCATACATTTATTCAAATGCTTCCGTCCTTTAGCTTGGCTGTAGCCAATGCTTTTTTGTTTTATTCTTTAGTTTTGTAGCCTTGACTCAAGCTGATGTTTTAATCATCGGTGGCGGTCTATCCGGCCTTGTTTGTGCGCATGATTGTCAGCAAAATGGCCTTCGTGCGCATATTCTTGAAGCCAATGAAACGGTTGGGGGTCGGGTGCGATCGGATCATATTGAGGGGGTGGTATGTGACCGAGGGTTTCAAGTGTTTTTGCCCGCATACCCCACAGCCAGCGCGGTGTTTAAGCCTCTGGGCATAGACTGGAAAGCGTATCCGAAATCAGCCGTTATTCATGATGGGGATAACCAACAATGGTTTGGGGCTCCATTTACCTCTGGAATCGGCGAAAAGCTTCGCCTGACCCCCCGGGATTATTGGCATTTTTTTTGCGATGTTTCCGCTGGTTTGCAAAACTCCAAATGCACTGGCACGGTACCAACCCACACGCATCTGAATCGCTATTCCAAAACGGTATCGGACCAGTTTTTGAAGCCATTTTTTTCTAGTGTCTTTCTAGACCCCGAGTTGCACGCTCCGGCATCGTTGTTTCAGTATTATTTGTCTTTGTTTGTCCGGGGTGGGGTGGCTGTACCCAGCCACGGCATGGGTGAGATTACTCAGCGTTTAGCTGCGCAATTAAATCCGGGCACGCTGCAAACCCATATGCCTGTGACACGCATTAGCAAAGCAGGCGGTATTTGGAAGGTTGAGACCGAAACGGGATCGTTTCTAGCCCCCATTATTGTGATGGCAACCGCACATCACCATGCCTGTGCGTTGTTACAAGAATTGCCAAGACCTACGCGTGCGCTACCAGTATCCACGCATTATTTTTTAACCGATACTATTCCCGATACCTTGGGGCCTCTGACACTATTTCCCAATGGGACAAATTGCCACCACGTAGCCATTCCAACACGGGTTGCCCCAAATTATACCCCCGATCATCGGCATTTAATAATGGCCACAACGTATGGCACAGACACCGTATCGGCTGAGGCTGTTTTGGATGAATTAGCACGCTACACCCAAACCCAACACTGGCGCTGGATTCACCATGTGAAATTGGCACATAGCTTACCGGATAGCCATGCCATCAAGCATCCTGATCCAACGTGTATTCTAGCCGGGGACTGGACAACACTTCCATCGATTGAAGGGGCTTGTCGATCCGGAAAATTAGCGGCTCAGGCTATTGGCGTTACCTAGTGTTTTGTAAACAATGTACGGCACCCATGCAGCGCTGTGTCCCTGAGCACGATACCCACGAGCGATGGGTGTGTTCGGCGTGTGCGTTTATTGATTACGAAAACCCAAAGATTATTACCGGTGTTTTGCCTGTACTGGGCGATGAGGTCCTGTTATGCCAACGTGCCATTGAGCCCCGAAAAGGATTATGGACGATTCCATCTGGATTTATGGAAAACAACGAAACCGTGGAAGCCGGTGCCCTTCGAGAAGCCCATGAAGAAGCGGGAATTCACCCTAAAATTCAACAACTGTACTGCTTGTATAACTTGCCCCATATTGGCCAAGTGTATTTATTATATTTGGCTACATTAGATTCAAAAGAAACCGATCCGGGTATTGAAACACAGGCGACGGCGTTTTTTAAATTGGATGCAATTCCATGGGATCAGTTGGCATTTTCAGCGGTATCTTTTGCCTTAAAGCAGTATGCTTCAGAGTATTTAAACGACAAGCCGTTCCAACTTCATACTGAAACGTTTAAGCCTGAGTGAGCAATACCACACAATGCACACAAACACCTTCTTTTCTTCCAATAGATCCCAGACTTTCACCCGTAGTTGCTTTAATATTAATCGTGGCACAGTCACACTGCAAATGATTGGCAAGTGTGGCACGCATTTCGGAAATATAGGGATTCAATTTCGGGGATTGGCACAAGATCGTGGCATCTAAATTGTTGAGTTGATAGTGCCGATCCTGCATCAAGGCCACGTCCTGATCCAATAAGTGT
>JAQCBC010000057.1 GCA_027621615.1 bacterium | reverse complement strand
ACAGTTGACAACCGCCAAGAACCTATGCAGCCATGGGGTGGGGCAGTCTTTGCACGAAGACCCTTTAATTCCCCACCAACGCACCACTCGATCCAATATATTATTGGTAGAAGGAATGACCATTGCCATTGAACCCATGCTAAATCTCGGGAACCCAGACACGGTAACGGATGCGGATCAATGGACCATTCGAACCAAAGATCAGGCCTGGTCAGCCCATTATGAAAACACGGTTTTAGTGACTGCATATGGCCCTCAAATTCTAACAGTATGTGCTGTGTAATTACCAATTTTAATTTACGGGTTGACGCAATCAACAATTTTCGTCATAATAATAGACCAGTCTTTAATTTTAATATAGACATATATAGCAGTAATTTTAAGGTGAGGAGATACGCATGAAGACATGTGCTTCGGTTCGAAAAAAATGTAAAAAATGTAAAGTTGTACGTAGAAGAGGAATATTATACGTTATTTGCGATATTCCTAAACATAAACAAAGGCAGGGTTAGACTATGGTTCGATTAGTAGGAGTTGATCTTCCACAAAACAAGCGATTGGTAATTGCGTTGACCTATGTTCAAGGTATCGGTTTAAAAACGTCGCAAGAGATTATTCAGGCATTAAAAATTGATGGAAACATGCGTGTGCGTGATATCGCTGAAGCGGACGTGGTGAAGCTGCGAAAACTGTTGGAGAATTATACGCTAGAGGGTGATTTGCGACGATCCGTTGCGCAATCATTGAAGCGGTTGCGAGAGATTGGGTCGTATCGGGGTACGCGGCATCGACGAAAATTGCCGGTTCGGGGTCAACGCACGCATACCAATGCTCGAACACGACGCGGGAAAGCCATTGCCGTTGCCGGTAAGAAGAAAGTAACGAAATAGAGTGAATAGGATAGAATTATGAGCGCAAAAAAGAAAGGAACAAAGAGGAATATACCAACAGCCAAAGCCTGTATTTATTCAACATTTAACAACACCATTGTGGCGATTACAAACCCGGTTAATGGTGATGTTTTGGCGTCATTCTCAACCGGCATGGCCGGGTTTAAAGGCGCAAAGAAAGGAACCCCATTTGCAGCCCAGCAAGCGGCTGAGCGTGCGGCTTTGCGTGCCATGGAAAACTATGGTGTTCAATCGGTTTCGGTTGTGGTTAAAGGCCCTGGGCCAGGTCGTGAATCCGCAATACGAGCACTCCAGTCTGCTGGATTAGATGTTCAGTCGATCGAAGACAACACGAGTGTTCCTCACAATGGATGTCGGCCTCGAAAATATCGACGGGTTTAAATTAGGTTAAGTAAGGAGGTTTTTATGCGTGATATTGAGGCGTGGGTTCAACAAGAGGTAGTCAGTGAAAACTATTCTAAGTTTTCATTTTCACCATTAATTAAAGGCATGGGTACCAGTATTGGGAATGCGATGCGACGGGTGTTGCTGTCGTCTATCCCGGGTATTCGAGTGACATCGGTGAAAATTGATGGGGTTTTGCACGAGTTTTCAACCATTGAACATGTTCGTGAAGATGTTTTGGACATTTTATGTAATCTGAAAAACTTGGTGTTTTCACTCAATGGGGACACCGTATACGATGATCACAAATATACCATCAATTTATTGTTCAAAGGAAAAGGCGAGGTTCGTGCAGATCAATTTAAAGTGCCATCTAACATTAACCTTTTGAATCCGGACCAGTTTTTGTTTGAAGCAGTGGATACCGTATCGGTTGCAATAACTTGTGAAGTCAGTGCTGGCGTTGGGTATTTATCGTCAGACCTGAATGCGAAAAGTGAAGATGTGAGTCCCGATGTTATTTATTTGGATGCATCATTTTCACCCGTTGTTCGTGTGAACCATGAAGTTGTTAATATTCGTGTGGGTAAAGACCTCGGGTATGAAAAATTGGTTCTAGATGTGTGGACCAATGGGGGGCTGTCGCCGGAAGCTGTGGTGAAAGAAGGGGCCGTTATTTTGTGTAAACAAATTGGTTTGTTTGGCCAAATGAACAAAAAGCCTGTGAGTAATGAAGTATTCGCTAGCGCAGATGAAGGGAAAGAAGATGTTACATCGGTGTTGGAAACAATGAGCATTGATGAATTGGGCTTAAATGTTCGTGCACTCAACTGCTTAAAGCGTGGCGGTGTAAGTACCGTTCGTCAGTTGCTCGATATGGGGCATGAAGAACTGTCTCGAATCAAAAACTTAGGCGAAAAAAGCATTGTTGAGATCAATGAAAAACTCAAAGAGTTTGATGTTAAAATCCCGGGTTAATCATGCGACATCGACGATCCAATAAAAAATTAAATAAACCCACTGATCAGCGAATCGCACTATTGCGAAGTTTAGCTTATGCATTGTTTGTGAATCAAAAAATCAAAACAACCACAACGCGAGCAAAAGAAGTGTCTCGGTATGTTGATCGTATTGTGGCCTTAATTAAGCGCGGCGATTTGGCAAGTTATCGCCAAGCGTTGGCTATGTTTCCGCACCGTAAAGTGTTGTCTACACAAGTTAAAGCCATTGCAAGCGCTTGTGAATCGCGTAACGGTGGATTTACCAGCCTTGTCCCATTAGCCAAACGGAAAGGGGACAATGCGGACATGAGCTTAATTCAGTTCGCTTCATAGGTTGTCACCAACGGTTCGGAACCTTCGTTTAGATATTGCATACGATGGCACCCATTATTCTGGGTACCAAAAACAACCGGGTGTTCGAACGATTCAATCAGTTCTGGAACATGTCTTAACACAATGGTTTGGGCCCGTCCACTTGATTGCCGCTGGGCGAACCGATACGGGGGTTCATGCGCACCAACAAGTCATTAATTTTCAAGTGAATACCGCCATGCCATTGCTCGCCATTCAAAAGCAGTTGTTAAATTGGCGGTTTCATGACATTTTAATTCGCTCAGTGGCGGCGGTTGACCCATCGTTTCATGCTCGGTATTCGGCTCAATCTCGGGTATATCGATACTATTTTTCAGATCAACAACCCAGTTTATGGGCATCGCGCTACGTGGCAGCCTTGCCCAGCCAAGATACCGATATTGCAACGATCCAGACTGCGTTGCCGTCGATCATTGGCGAGCATGATTTTTATCGGTTTTGTCGGTCTGGATCCAGTAGCGCCAGCACGCACCGACGTGTTTTAGCGGCAACGTGTTGGAAGGATGGGGCCTATTGGTGCATTGAAATCGAAGCCAATGGGTTTTTATACGGCATGGTTCGAAACCTCATTGGCGCTATATTTGAGCTGATCTATCAACGAAAAACACTCACGGATTTTAAAAACTTATTCACAAATGATAGGGCTATCGTGTATAATTATAGGCCAGTGCCTGCAAAGGGCTTGACGCTATACCACGTTCGGTACTAGCAATATGCAACATAGTTAATCATACAATCGTCGTGAGGAGACATTATGAAACGTAAAAACCAACCGTCTTTTTATCCAAAACCCAGTAACATTACTAAAAAATGGTGGGTTGTTGATGCCAAAGATAAAGTATTGGGTCGTTTGGCAACAGAGGTGGCCATTTTGCTAACCGGGAAGCACAAGGTATCGTATACACCGGGTGTTGATATGGGGGACTTTGTGGTCGTCACTAACGCTGATCAGATTGCGGTGACCGGTAACAAAGAAACCGATAAAAAATATTACCGCCACTCAGGATATCCCGGTGGGTTAAAAACAGAATCCTATGCCGATGTAAAGCGCCGATTTCCAGAGCGCATTATTGAGCGTGCCGTTAAAGGCATGTTGCCAAAAACTCGAATTAAATTTTTAAATCAGTTGAAAGTATATGCTGGTAGTGAGCATCCTCACGAGGCTCAACAGCCTGAACCAGTTAACGTGTAAGGAGTCATTATGCCAACAAAAAATAAAGAAACAAAATTAAAAGTACCCAGCGAGAGCTTCTACGGAACGGGTCGCCGTAAGGAAGCGGTTGCTCGTGTATGGATTTTTAAAGGATCTGGACGATTCGAAATTAATGGCCGTGATGTGAGTGACTATTTGCCCTCAGACATGTTGCGCCAAATTGCGGCCAGTCCATTGACTCAAATGGGTATCGACGGTAAATACGATGTGAAAGCAACCGTGAAAGGTGGTGGGATGTCGGGTCAGGCCGATGCATTAAAACTGGGTGTTGCCCGTGCGATTCTTGAAACGGATGCCAGCTTAAAGCCAGAATTAAAGCAGCATGATTTCTTGGTACGGGATGCCCGTGTGAAAGAGCGAAGCAAATACGGCAAGCGAGGCGCTCGAAAAGCACCACAATTCCGAAAACGGTAGTCCAATGGCTAAGTTTAAGGTTCGGGTTTATAACAAGATTGCTGAATCCGGTATTAACAAACTATCAAACGTGTGTGACGTCAGTGCCGATACGGCGGATCCAGATGCGATTGTATTGCGCAGTCACAAGTTGCACGATATGACGATCAATCCCGAACTGTTGGCGATTGGACGGGCTGGCGCTGGGGTCAATAATATTCCGGTAGATCGGTGCACGGATGAAGCTGTTGTGGTCTTTAATGCTCCGGGTGCCAACGCCAATGCAGTTAAAGAGCTGGTCTTCATGGGTATGCTGCTGGCTTCTCGAGACGTTTTGGGTGGGCTTGAATTTGTAAAGTCCCTACCGGTTGATGATAGTTTGGGTGAGCAGGTTGAAAAAAATAAGTCTCGATTTGGCGGTGACGAGCTTCAAGGGAAGTCTTTAGGGGTCATTGGGTTGGGTGCTATTGGAAGTATGGTGGCAAACACAGCGGTTGATTTTGGATTAAAAGTTTATGGGCTGGACCCATTTATTTCGATCAATTGGGCATGGAGTTTATCCCCACAGGTTCGGCGAGTTGAAAGCATCAAAGCCTTGCTAAAGAAAGTGGATTATATTAGTTTGCATGTGCCGTCTACTCCGGAAACACAGGCGTTTTTTAATGCATCAATCATGGCAGATATGAAACCCGGTACCGTCGTGCTTAATTTTGCTCGGCCGGATATTGTAGACGAAGCCGATATGGCAGATGCACTCAATAACCATGTGGTGAAGCAATACTTAACCGACTTTCCATCCAAAACGTTGGTTGAGCACCCTGCGGTAGTTTCCATTCCCCATTTGGGTGCTTCCACCCGTGAGGCTGAAGAAAACTGCGCCATTATGATTGCGAATCAAATGAATGACTTTTTAACCATGGGCAATATAGTCAACTCGGTCAATTACCCAACATGCTCCATGGAGCCAACTGGGCAAAATCGGCTGGCAATAACCAATGACAATGTTCCCAATATTATTGGGCAGGTCACCTCAATTTTAGCCAACAATGGACTTAATATTTCTGAAATGGTGAATAAGAGTCGGGGTAATATTGCCTACACACTGATTGACATCGATGGGGATGTGCCTAGTCAACTGGTAGCGGACATAACAGACTTAGACGGCGTGAAGCGGGTACGTTTGATTGCACTAACAAATTAAAACTAGGAGGACTTTGACTATGGAAAAGAAGGGTACCATTGGCATTCATACTGAAAATATTTTTCCAGTTATTAAAAAGTGGCTGTATTCTGACCACGAAGTGTTTTTAAGAGAGCTGGTATCCAATGCCTATGATGCCATTACTAAGCGGAATCAGATTGCGGGTGGGTTTACTGATCATGCCATTACGATTGCGATTAATAAGACAGATAAAACCATTACCATTTCAGATACGGGTCTGGGTATGGACGCCGATGAGCTGGAACGGTACTTGGCTCAAATTGCATTTTCAAGCGCAGAAGAGTTTTTAGCTAAATTTGATGATGAGTCCGATAAAAACAGCATCATTGGCCACTTTGGTCTGGGCTTTTATTCAGCGTTCATGGTTGCGGACACCGTAGAGGTGCAGTCTAAGTCTTACAAGGATGATGCCGAGGCTGCCGTGTGGACCTGTGATGGGACCACCAACTATACCCTGAAATCTGGTACACGATCAGCCATTGGAACGGATATTGTTTTACACGTCAATGCAGACAGTGAGGAGTTTTTAGAAGAAGCGCGATTAAAAACGTTGGTTGAAAAATACACCAACTTTTTGCCAGTTCCCATTTCGGTCAATGATACGGTGGCGAATCATCAAAACCCCCTTTGGACGCAAGCTCCCAGTGATACCAAGCCGGAGGCGTA
>JAQCBC010000056.1 GCA_027621615.1 bacterium | reverse complement strand
GCTCGATGGGATACCGAATGGCCGCTTTCCGATCCAAAATTACAGAAACAGGAACCGCTTGCGCAATGCCGGCTTGAATATCCACTACAATGGCGTCTGGGTCTTCGGACCGGGGGTTGTCGTTGGTCAAAATAATCTGATCGGCATAGGCGGCTGCAATGGCGCCCATGGGGGCCCGTTTGCCCGGATCTCGGTCCCCCCCGCACCCAAAGATGACCCACAATTGGGCCGACGGATCCAAACACAACTGATGCGCCGCCTGAACCGCATGGGTCAACGCATCGGGGGTATGGGCAAAATCCACAATCACCCGACACGGAACCTTGCACACGGTTTGCAATCGGCCCTCTGGCCACCGAACCGCCTTCAAGGCGGGATCAATGGCCGTGTCTGAAAACCCTAAATTGCGTAAAATGCCTTTGGTCACCCGATAATTTTCATCCATAACGGTGTGTGTTTGCATGGGAATGGGAATGTTGTGGTGATCCGGCGGAACCACGGCAAAGTGATTGCCTTCGTTAATAAACCGCCATTTGGTGGCCCGATACGTGGACATTCTAATGTGATAGTCCAAATGATCCCGCGAAATGTTGGTCAAGGCCCGAATATCAAAATCAATGCCATACACGCGATCCTGGTCAATGGCATGGGAGGATACCTCCATCACAAAGTGGGTACCCCCTTGGCCAATGTGTTCAATCATGGTCTGGTATGTGACCATAATATCCGGGGTGGTTAATCCATGCGACAAGGTGCCTTGTTGATAGGTTTTTTGCCCCAATGCCGATAAACACTGGGTGACAAAACTGGCCACGGATGTTTTGCCATTGGTGCCCGTAATCCCAATAACGGTTAAAAGATCAGCCGGGTTTCCCGTTAGCTTTCGGGCCAATTCCGCCCACTCGCGACGATTCAACTTGATGTGTCTGGATGCGCCACGGGCATACGCTTTTTGAATATACGGTTCGCCTTTGGGTAAGCATACGTACACATCCCCGGGTTGAATGCAATCGGTGTGACTCCAATAATTCATATTCAAAAGTGTACCATGGTTTGGGACGCAATCCGTATCAAATTTAGGGATTGCTTAATAAGCATATATGATATAAAATCTCAATAAAGGAGGTCTGTCATGAAATGTCCAAAATGTTGCTCAGAAGCGTATGTGAAAAGTGGATTTATGAATAAAAAACAGCGGTATAAATGCAAATCATGCAATTGTAATTTTACGCAGAGCAGAAAAAGAGGGGCGAGTCTCGACACAAAGCTTCTGGCATTAAAGTTATATCTGGAAGGCATGGGTTTTAGAGCAATCGGCCGCACTCTCGGTGTCCATAACGTGACTGTTTTAAACTGGATTCGAAGCATGGGGAAGGCGGTTAAAGCCTATGTTCAAACAGAGATGCCTATCGACATTCGCCATGTAGATTTTGTTGAAATGGATGAAATGTGGCATTTTACAGTAAAAAAAACAGAAAACTTTGGATATGGATCGCTATTGATCGGTATACCCAAGAAGTCCTTGGTTTCTCAGTTGGAAGCCGGGGCAAAAAAGCATTCAAGAAGCTAATTCGGCAGATTGAAAACTATTCAGTTGGTTACTATGCCTCCGATGATTGGAAAATTTACAATACTTTGCCATTAACTAAACGGTTAATTGGCAAAATGCATACAACCCAAATTGAAAGCTTGAACGCCAATGTTCGGCATTACCTTGCTCGTTTTGCAAGAAAAACAAGGTGTTATTCAAAATGCTCTGAAATGGTAGAACTGTCTTTGTTTTTGCTGTTTTTTAAAGATTTATTTAAATGTATATGTTAATTAAGCAATCCCCGAGCGTTATCCCTTTTTGGTCATCACCGATTGCTGAGTTGCTTAGAATAATGGTCGCAAAATAATTCATGATCTTGGTTGATTTTAGCACAAAGACAAATTGATAAATAGGTACTCAGTACCACTGGTGCGCCTGATAGGACTTGAACCTATTACCTCCAGTTCCGCAAACTGACGCTCTATCCGGATGAGCTACAGGCGCTAATGCGAGACCCTCTCGTTTAAGTATACAGCAATTAAAATAAGTTGTTTAGTTGTTGGTGGAGCTGATTCTTGATTTTTTGCGTTTCAGTTTGAATCGAGCGGTTAATCTCCGCATCGAGTTCCTGCTTTTTTGCTTCAACCTGAGACTCAACCTGGCGCTTGAGGCGGTCCGCTTCTCGCTGGACTGCCCGATTGGCGGCACGCCGAATGTGCTGGTCAATGTCACACGCAACACCAATGGCCGGTTGTGTTACCGTCCCCCCGAGGTCAATATCCAAAGTGGTTTGATCCACCATCGACACAATATCGGATACTGTATCGTCGGTGATTGCATCGGGATTGATCTGCAATGGCTGTGCCACGGTTGTAATACGGCCACTCAGCGCTTGGTCCTCTATCCGAATATGGCCTTCAGTCGCTAGATGTGCGTGTGTAATGCTCGGATTTTGAAATTCGGGATCCACACGAGTGAATACAATCTGAGTCTGGGTCGGTTCTTGCCGGGCATCGATGGTTATATTCAGCGTTGTAACACGATCCTTCGCTTGCGTGTGCCCATCGACGGTGGTTGGTCGATTAATTTTTACTTGATCGGTGGTGACATTGCGAATCGCAAGATTGACCATGGCATTACCGTGTTGACCCGAGGCGGTTATTGATCGAATCCACAGCTGTGGCCATGGGGATGTATCCGCCAAATCAATCGTTTGCCCAAGAAAGCCCGACTCGCTTTGAGGTTTGTGTTTGGCCTCGCGATAGCGCTGAATCCATGCACTGACCTGATTGTAGTACTCCAAGTACACATTCCCGCGGTCTCGAATGAGGGCCTCTAGTTTTTTTGAGTCCAGGCCCTGGGCGGTGATGAACTCGCCAAGATCAATCGACTGGGGTGGCGCTGATTTTGTTTTGTTCGATTCAGTGTTTGCTTGGTTTGTTTGAGAGGGACTGGTGTCGCGGGGTTGATGGGTCATAAAATCGGCAATCTCAACCGAATCAATGATGAGCTTTTTACTTAACAGGGGTAAAAAACGAAGGCCCACATGCGCGTGCTTGATGGTTAGCCAATGCATGTCTGGTTTATTCGCATCTACCAATGTTAGCGCCTCAATGGATACGTGCAGTGGCAGGACCGAAACATCGACGGACTCAATATGAACGGGTGCCCCATTCGCTGTTTCAAGACTCCGAATCAGACCTGTTTTGACCCAGCTGTCTAAAAAAAATAGGGAAACGATTCCCCATAGACCAACACCAATCGCTGCGATAATTAATGCTTTTTTTCTCATAATCGCAACAGCCGTTTAAGTTTAAATACCCACTGAATCAGCAGGCTTTTTTGCAATCGTTGGACCCATCGGGAGTGGGCGAGTTTGGGCTTTATGGACACCTGCCCGTAGCGAATGCCGGCATAGGTTAAGCCATAAATCGGAAGCCATAAGCACAGCCCTAATATAATGGTACCCAATTGAACCGTATTGTTAAGCTGAAACCCAGACACCACGGGTAGATTGTGCAGGTACGTGATCCAGTCCACGGTGGTGCTGTTTTGGGTGAGGCAGTAATAGCCAATGCGATGCGCAAGCGGAAAGGCGAATTGATCCAATCCGTTTACAATGCCCACACCCAAGACAACTGTTCCAATGTTGATGTTGACAAAAGCAACGATTAAAACAATCAAAAGCGTGTACAACAGATTGCCGGGCGTTAGGCCAATGAGTAGGCCAAAACTAAACCCAGCGGCCAGTTGCTTCACGCTGGCTTTGGACACAATTAATTTCAAAATATTTTTAATAATGGCGAGTATTAAAATTGTCATGTAGTGATTAAATTATACCAAACTCAATGCCGTTCGGGTATCCACGTTCGACTGTAAAGGCGTTGGCCATCGGTTTGAAAGGCAATGGCCCCGTGATGGTCTGTCCGATAGAGTTTGATGGCTCGCAATTGGCAGGCTTCGAGTGTTTGGGGGTGGGGGTGTCGGTAGCGGTTGTTTCGGCCGGCACTAACAATGCCAATTTGGGGCGCTACGGCGTCTAGAAATTCTGGAATACTGGATGTCTTGCTGCCGTGATGTCCCAGTTTGAGTACCGTGGCGGTCAGATGCTGGCTATGCTCGGCAATGAGCTCCCGCTCACCGAGTTGTTCTAAGTCGCCCGTAAGTAAAAATTGATACGGACCGTATCGAACTCGTGTGGTAATGGATTGGTTGTTGATGTTGGTGCTGGTGTTGTTGGGATAAATAATGTCAATTTGTGTGCCATCATCAAATTTATAGTGGGTATTGGCGCCCTGTCTCTGAAGCACTGTTCCGATGGTAAATTGTCGTTTGAGTGTGTTGAATCCACCCACATGGTCGCGGTGCCAGTGTGTTAATATCACCAGATCAATGGCCGTAACACCCAAGCGACGCAAGGCCGGCCCCAAAACATACCGACCACTACCCGGAGGCCCCGTATCCACAACAATGGTGTGTCGATTGGGAGTTTGAATAATGCAGCTGTCGCCTTGACCCACGTCCAAAAAGATGATTCGAAACGGCTGAGTGAGCCATAGGCTGGGCAGCCACAGACCAACGATCAGCGCTAAGCAGCATACACCATGGTATCGGGTGAGTCGAAGGGGCGTCCGTTGGGTAGCAAGTTTGGCAATCAGGGCATAGATCGCCAGAACCACACCGATGGACGGTTTGCCCAGAGATAGCACCATGCCGGGCCATTGGGCGACGGTATTGACCAGTCCGGTGAGCAGTTGCATCATGCCCAAGCAACTAAAATTAATCCAATCGGTAATGATGGGGGCCAAAATCCCAATGGCACTGGAAAAAAACCCAATAATCACCAGCCATTCAATCCAAAACCCCACAATCATATTGGTGAGCAAGGATCCGGTTGAAATTTGCCCAAACACAAACCAGAGTGCGGCCGCGGTGAATATAAACGGCGCGATGCTCATGGCTAAGATGAGGGATAGCCAGGGGGGCCATGCCGGCAGGCTTCGTGTGATTTGCGGGACCCCAAAGATGAGCGCGGCGGTGGCTAAAAAAGATAAGTGCGTGCCCGTTTGCAACCAAGATAGGGGATTAATTAGACCTAAAATAGCCAAGGTGGTGCCCATGATATGCAAGGGGGATGTGCGTTGATGGCGCCATTTCAGAATTAAGGCTAGCATCATCATCACCATGGCTCTGAAAATAGAGGGCCCCCCACCGGTCATGATGTAAAACAGCCCATTGATCAAGCCAATTCCAATAATGCGACTGCGCATGGATAGGCCCATGAGTTGCAATATATTGAAACAAATACCAGAGATTAAGGCAACTTGAGACCCCGATACAACGAGCAAATGCGTAAGTCCGGTGCGTTGAAAATTATCCACCCAGTCATCCGGTAATTGGGTGCCGTGTTGGCCAAACACCAGGCCAATGAGTAAATCGCGGTAGTCGGGTGGCAATGATCGGGCGTGAATTTGCTGAATGCGGTCTTTTAACGCATAGGCAATGGGCGCTAACGGATTCATAATTAACCGACCCGTTTGGGTGTAGGATTCAATTCGCAAATGGCCGGCGTGTCGGTGTTTTTTTAAATATAGGCCATAGTCAAACCCGCCCGGGTTGGTGGGGGGCTCTGGGGTGATTCGTGTAGCCTGAATGGTTAAAATATCGCCATAGCGTAGGGAATCAATCGGTGTTTTTCTGGGTAGATTGGCCACCCATGTTCGCCCCCAGGGGTAGGCCCGGACACTGAGCCGAACGCTGTGAGTCGCCGCGGCACTGGGTGGCGTTAGGACTCGAACCCGCTGGGGGATCGTATCGACCGGGTTTAGGCAGTAATGGGTATAGACAATGCCAAATCCAGCCGCGATGACCGCCACGCTGGGGTTCTTGATGGGGCGAATAACAAGCAAAAGGCCAATCAGTACCAATAGTCCAATAAAAATCGGCTGTGCATGCCACACACTTAAAATGCCTGCTAAATACCCGGCCAAAGCCCAGAACAGCGTATAATATGACGTTAGATATTTTTTAATTAAGAAATTATATCACAAATTGGCCTTATGATAATACGGCCTTAAGTTAACGCCGTTGAGGGTGTCTAACGCTCGTTCATGCGTAGCGGTTGGGCGAATGGGTGGGGCGACCCCGGCGTGA
>JAQCBC010000055.1 GCA_027621615.1 bacterium | reverse complement strand
TCATCATTCGCTGGATCCCCAACCGTTGAATGCCGTTCATGCGTGCCTTTAATATACGTTCCTATCCCCCCAAACCAAATTAAATCAACCGACGCCGACAGCACCGCTTGAATCAATTCAACCCCACTCAACACATCGGATTCAATACCAAACACCTGTTTCATTTCGGGTGTAATCGCAATGGCTTTGGCGTCCCGATCAAAAATGCCCCCACCCGAACTAATGCAACCCGCCTGATAATCGGTCCACGACGAGCGCGGCAATTCAAATAAACGCATGCGCTCAGCATAACTAATGGCCGGATCCGGAGTGGGATCAACAAAAATATGACAATGATTAAAAGCGGCCAACAAACGAACCGATTCGCTACGCAACAAACCATTACCAAACACATCCCCGCTCATATCTCCAATACCCACAACGGTGACTGGATCACGCTGACAATCCACGCCACGATCCATACAATGCAATTTAACACATTCCCAAGCGCCCCTGGCCGTAATGCCTTCTTTTTTGTGGTCATATCCGGCTTGGCCACCCGACGCAAACGCATCCCCAAGCCAAAAATTATATTGACTCGACACCGCATTGGCTAAATCTGAAAACGTTGCCGTTCCCTTGTCAGCAGCAACCACCAAGTAGGGATCATCCGCATCGTATAGCACACAGTGTTTTGGTGGAAGTATTGCCCCATCGGGAGCCTTATTATCAGTAACATCCAATAACGCTGCAATAAACCGTTGGTATTGACTCTGAACAAAGACGGCCGTGTCGCCAACATCGGAATCCATACGGACCACGAAACCGCCCTTGGACCCATCGGGAACAATGAGTACGTTTTTAAGGGTTTGCGCTTTAACCAAGCCCAGAATTTCAGTTCGGAAATCATTGGGCCTGGAGGACCACCGAAGCCCCCCACGGGATACGGGTCCAAACCGCAAATGCACCCCCTCTAAAAAGGTGTCTTGAACATAAATCTCAACCCATGGCGCTGGCTTTGGCATAAATGGCACCCGATGACTGTGAATCTTAATCGCAATCGCTGTGCCACTTAACCGATCATGCTGATACGCATTGGTCCGGGCTGTTGCTTGAACCAGCATAAACAACTCACGAAACACCCTGTCATCCGATAGATTTTGAATCGGTTTGATTAAGTCAAGAAACTGCTGCTCCAAACCTGGCAACCACTGCTCCGCTCGACCCTGCGCAGACTCGGCCAATTCCGGGTCAAATTTGGCCATAAAATACCGCGCCAGCTGCTCTGTACAATTGGGATATTGATTCAAAATATGCGTTAGCCCTTTGGCATACATGGGCTGCAATTGCGCATACAACTGGCAATACGTTCTTAAGACATTAACATCTCGATAATTTAATTGCGTGTTAAGCACCAACTGATTCAACCCATCATTTTGTACTTCTTTCCGAAAAATAGCCCCAATCACATCGGCCAATGGCTGCTGATACACAGACTCATCCAATGGCTGTTTAGCTTTCGTCATTAATCGATACGACTGCACGTAGCCCAACCCATCATCCACGCTACCAGGCAATCGAAATCGGGTGGTCAACTGATCCAAAACCAACAAGCCCAAGTTCTCTAGTATTGGCAACATATCATACAACCGAAGCTTTGTTTTGGTATAAATTGACAATAGCGACACCTTATTATGATGGTGACTATCGGGCGTTAAAAATCGTGTAAGACGACTGTCCACGGGCTTGGAATCCGACAACAGTGTCAACGCCAAACAATCATGAACCGCCTGTTTGGGCGTGGTTCGTGCTTGGTAATCTGTGGGCATCATTCGGACCCATTCATCTTGAACAGCATCCGAAATTCCCTGCTGCTCAAACAACTGTTTGACTTGGGTAGACCACGGCTGAATCCGTTGGTTCAGCCCATGATTAATGCCCTCAAAATCAAACCTCGGTAAGGACTGTTTAGACTCAAAATAAATATGAAGCCGCGGCTTATCTGCGTCAAAAACATCCACCACTTCCATGTCGCAATCAGCCCCTACCACTTGCTTCAAATAGTCCTGTATCACGGCACAATTGGCCGGAGTATACACATGAAAGGGAACATATACAAAAAAACAAACGGTATCAAACGCCTGCTTTTCATGAATAAAACAGCGCACCCGATTGGGATTAATGATCGACATCATGCTATCCACCATATCCAATAACGTTTCTTTTGAACTGCGAAACAACTCGAATTTGGGGATGCCCATAAATAAACGAATCACTTCATAGTGATTGTAACTGCCAGGCAACAACTGGCGCGTATCAAAGATATACTTCATTTTTAAATGAATTAACGGCGTTTCCAAATTTTTAACATTCAAGGAGCTTCGCCTCAAAATTCCCAAAAAGTTATGATCACGCCAATGGCCATCCGATTGCTTAACTTTAAAACTAAGCCGCATTAGCAATGTAAATCGCTGAATGGGGCTTCGAGCCTGAATCCGATCAAAATAAAACAAATGAGGATGCACCAGTTTTTTATTCACTTGGCGCTGCAACGCATTGTGTATGCCCGCCGTATCAATCGCCTGATAATCATCCGATAGAATTCCCAACTGGGTACCGGGCATCGGGGTGGCTGTTAACGATTGTGAATTAGCACTAACAATATCAAAGCACTCGTAGCCATAATAAAAAAAGTTATCCCCCAGCCATGTCAACAAATTACTCCATTCCGTTTTTTCCAATTCCGATGCCCCGTCAATTGTACCGATTGCTGATTGAATATCGGATACCCGATGCGCAATAGCCGACTGCGCTTGATGACACACTTGAACTGCGGCCATGTGCATGGCAATGCGCGCCTGCAAGTCTTGGATGGTTATCGTATCGGGCAATCGCTCAAATTCAATGTACACCGAGGATATCACGCAGGTACTCGATGCGTGCGGACGTGCAATGTCCGTCAAACATCCGTTTGAATCGACCTGAATACTAACCATTGGGTGCAGAGAAACGGTAACCCGAAGATCACATTCTCGGATCATGGTTTGCAAGGTAAAAAACAATTTGTCTGCGTCCGGGTATATAATATCAAGTCCCCATGCTTGATTAATTTGAGCTTGCGATGGCGCATGCACCCAAATGCCGGAGCCATCCTGAACCGCATCCTGAATATGAGTCAATCGGTTCACTAAAAATTGATGCCACCATGCCTGATCATGCAAATGCACAATATCCAACGGCAATAGCTCCAAAAGCAAGGCCCCATACTGACAAATCAGTGTGTCGGTTTCCCAATCCGATAACCACTGCTGAATTATACTGATTTTGTCACTTTGTTTGACTGTCATTGTACAGCATTCATGATACCACGTTTCCGCTGCAAAAAAACACCAGCCAATTCAACACCAATAATCAAAACCAAAATTAAAATCACACCGTTTAAACCACTCAATAAAATATTAAAGGATTGCATAAACTGCGCTTGATTTAGAATTGATGCCCATAACGCAATGCCCATCATGGCTAGACACGGAATCCCTGTAACCAGCCAAGCGATCCGTGTTTTCTTGCGCAAATAAAGGGTCGCCACCAACAGCGCCAACCCAGCCAATACTTGATTCACAGCCCCAAATAATGGCCACAGCGCCAGGGCCCCCTTTCCATTCACACCCGATGAAAACGCTACAACCGCCGCACTTCCTATAACCACCGCTGTGCTAATCCATCGGTTTTGAAATGCTGGAATACCGGCACCCCATTCAGACAAAATATAGCGTTGAATGCGTGTCGCTGTATCCAATGTTGTACCCGCAAACGATGCAATAAACACCCCAATAATGGCATAGGCAATGGGCTGAGAAATCCCCAAATACGCCAAAAAGTTAGCGCAACCCACCACCACAGCGGATAATTTGGACGCCAAGCCAGCACTAGCCGCCCATGAGCCGTAATGCACACTCCAGGCATTCAAACCCGTTAGCACACTGCCATTGTGCGTGTACGCTAAGCTTAAACCGGCTGTCACCGCAACAATCACAATCACAGCCAGGGCCGATTCCACCAACATGGAGCCATAGCCCACCAGCTTTGCATCGGTTTCGCATGCCAATTGCTTGGATGATGTGCCCGAACACACCAAGCAGTGAAACCCAGAAATTGCGCCACAGGCAATCGTAATACATAGAAATGGCCATAGCGATGGGGCTCCCGTGGGTGCCAGCTGAACAGCCGGAGCCGTCATGGAAACCCCTGGCCCAGCCGCTATAATTCCCAATACAATCAGCCCCAAGGCAATATACAACTGCCATGCATTCATAAAATCCCGCGGTTGCATAAGCGTTTGTACCGGCAGCGTGGAGGCAACGTATGCGTAGGCCAACAAAATTAGGGTCCAACTCCCTGTTGCCGGCATCCAAGAAACATCCGGCAAGCGAATGGGAATATACGCACCCAGCACAACTGTTGCATACATTATGCCAACGGCAATGGCAGTCATGACACCCAATTTGAATCGAAATTTCATCGTACAATACCCAAGCCCAATGGCAATCGGTATTTCAAACCAAACCGGCAACACCGACTGGGGAAATTGAGCAAAAATCAGGGCGATAATCATCCCAAAAATAGCAATAACAATGAGCAATGCTAAAAACACCAAAATAAAGAAAACATGCCGAACACGTGGCCCCACATATTGGCCAATTAACCAAGACACCGACCGGCCATGATGCCGTACCGATATCACTAGGGATGCAAAATCATGCACTGCCCCCATAAACACAGCCCCAAAAAACACCCATAAGACAGCTGGCAACCACCCCCAGATCACCCCAATAGCTGGCCCCACAATCGGCCCTGTGCCGGCAATGGACGTAAAGTGATGCCCAAACATCACCGGTTTTTCAGACGCTACATAATCACATCCATCTGCGTGTGTTCTGGATGGCACGGGATTGTTGGCATCGAGTTTAAAAATTTTTTGGGCTAAATACCGACCAACCGTGTGATACGCCAGCCAATACCCAACCATAACAATGCCTAACAACATCCAAACACTCATGACTCACTATCATACAAAATCAATAGCCTTTGTGTCATCCAACTGCTGTGTCTATGATTAGGATCAACCCGCTCAGGGAATTACCAGTCGTATGAGACATTTATTATTTATATTTGGAATTCGCATGCTCTACCTGATCATTATAACGAGCACAGTGAGCATCCACGCAACCAGTCTAATTCGCACTGAAGCTGGACTATCAGCCTACCAGTACTACTATGAAGAACCGGGTCTAATGGCTCTACAGGGGCTGCTTTTTGACATAAACACTGCGTTGGGCATTCAACGCCCACAGGATCAATGGCCCATCATTCGAGCCGAGGGTCGTTATTTTTTAAGCGATGACCCCACCTATACCAGCAAAAATACCGGGACCAGTGATCGGAACTACCACACGGGATTTGAAACTCGTTTGCTAGTTGGCCGACACTTATATACCGGCATTGGATACCGAGAGTTAATGCATCATGGCGAAGGAACTGTAACTTCGACCGGGCACATTGGCTATGATCGACTATCCCAGTATACCTACATACCGATGGGCATTCGGTTGACGTTAACCAATGCCTACACACTGGCGCTGGAATATCGAAATCTAAATGCAGCGATGCAAACCACGGATTTTTCTTTTTTGGGATATAAAAAAATCAAAAAACACCAACCCAATGGCTACGGGCTCCATGCCAATTTAACAACCACAACACTACTAGACTCGGACTACTTTAACCACACGCCACTGACCCCACACGCATTAGCATTTACATTGTTTTTAACGTATTGGAATATTGATACATCAAAACCTCATATTGAGATTGTAGATACCAACAACCTACCGGCCTGGGGACAGCGCTTTGGCCTTCCGGAAGACAACGGCTTGTATCGAATAACCTTTGTTGAACCCCGAAACTATACCGTCGAATTTGGCATCACACTTAAACTCATATTTTAAGTTTAGCCAACCTGCCTTTCACAACCTAGGGAACCTATCGTATACTATTAAGTATTATGGGAAAACTAGAAAAAACACAGTATATTTGGAAAAATGGGGACTTTATTGAATGGGATCATGCCCAAGTGCATGTTTTAACGCATGCATTGCACTACGGCACGGCCGTTTTTGAAGGAATTCGGGCGTATGAAACACCCAAAGGAGCCGCAACATTTCGCGCAAAAGAGCATTACGAACGCTTGATC
>JAQCBC010000054.1 GCA_027621615.1 bacterium | reverse complement strand
GAATCCCAATCATCGTCCAACGTATACCCACTAGAATATCCTACAATGGTTGCAAACGGGTATAAATCCCGGCACCGATCAACCGTCGCCTGTATTCGAGCTGCCGTCGACCCCAAACAATAAACCGGAACCCCACTCTGAATAATCCGCATAGCCAGATCAATGCCTGTCAGCCGAGGCACCCGAATTCCAAACCGTCGGGCCAGCAAGCAAACCCCAATACCATCGGCCACACACACCCAGGATTGTTTCAGCCAATGGGCCATATTGGGTTCTGATCGAGCCATAATTTCAGGATTCAGTGTAGTAATATGCACAAATGGCTGCCTTACCGCCAAACGATCCTGAATCTGACGAATCAACACTCGGCAACTCTGCTGCCAGACCGAATACCCCATCATCGTTACTGTGTTCGCCATGCAGCCTCCAATTTAGCACAACTCACATCGATATCCGATACCCACGGATACCCATGCGCCATGCAAAAGGACTGAATTTTAGGATCCGACGATACCCCCATACACCGGATTCCCAACCGATGCGCCACAACCAAGACGTGGTACCGCATCGAAACAACCCCCTGTACCCCGGCCAATGCCTTGCTCACCGCCGGCCAATCCAAAATTGTATCGGAATGCGTGCACCCAAGATACGCATTGAGATCACAAACTAAATCCGATTCATAAGACTCTTGGGTTTGAATCATCTGAACCGAACCCTGAGCCTGACACCAGCTGAATACTGCCGCTGGACACCCCCTGCGAACCGACAATCCAAATACCGGCGAACTCGATGCAACCGACGGTATCGGCATCGGGCAACCATCCAGGCTGGATAAGTCATCACCGTGTTCACACTGGGCATGGGGCCACAAACGACACGCCAACTGATACGACTCAGCGTCCCGACAATCAACCATTAACTGCCGGGGTGCCACCCGAGTTAATAGCCAACGAGAACTGGATGTGAGCGGCCCAAGCCCTTGGCCCCAAAGCCATACGGGTCGGTTCAGGCATCTTGCTAAGCATAAAATTGCTGCATAATACCAAACACTCCGTCGAGACGTTCGGTCTTGAAACACACTGCCTCCAGCATAAACAATCCCATCGGATGCCCAAACAGCCCGAATCACGGCCCACATTGACCAGCGATTGACATACTGAATCCCTTTATCATATCGAGATTTTGGCCACAAACACGCAATTGAACCAATGCCCTGCTGAGTCAGCCACCGAATAGCAATTAACCGCAACCATCCATCCCCAAAATTACCATAGCCATAATACCCCACCAAGAAAACCCGACACCCAGGACGCACCCACTGCGGGTGGTTAAATGGGTTCGATTTTGGCACCCAAGTCACACAATTTGCCAATTAAATTCTCATAACCACGGGATAAATGCTGCAAGCCATGAACAACCGTTGTTCCCGTTGCCGCTAAGCCCGCAATCACCAACGCAGCGCCGGCCCGTAAATCGGTCATTCGAACATCCGCACCACTTAAATGCGGAACGCCCTCAATCACCGCCTCACCCGAACGCACGCCGATCACTGCGCCCATACGTTGCAGCTCATTGACATGCATAAAGCGTTTTTCAAAAATTGTTTCTCGGACAATGCTCACGCCATTCGCTACGGTTAGTACCGCCATTAACTGTGCCTGAATGTCTGTGGGAAATCCTGGATACGGCTGTGTTTCAAACTGACACGCAGAAAATTGGCCCGAGGACTGAACTCGAACCGAGTGATTGCCCACATCCACAATCACCTCCATCTTTTTCAAACATGCCAAAAAGGCTGTTAAATCCTGAGGATTCATGTGCTTAACGGTTAAATCCCCACCGGTAATAATACCGGCCAATAACAACGTTGCCGCTTCAATGCGATCCGGCATGATGCTGTATTCTTTATTACCCAACAATCGCGGTTGGCCCACAATGGTAATGGACGGTGTTCCCAAGCCTGTAATATTGGCTCCCATGGTATTTAAAAAATTACCCAAATCGCACACTTCCGGCTCCCGAGCTGCGTTGTTAATCACCGTTGTGCCATTCGCCAATGTGGCCGCCATCATTAAGTTTTCAGTCGCCCCCACCGACGGAAATGGCAAGTCAATGGGGCACCCAACCAACTGATCGGCTTTTAGTACCACAAACCCGTGCTCAACCGATACGGTTGCGCCCATTTTTTCAAATCCCATCAAGTGAATATCCACCACACGCGCCCCAATGGCACAGCCGCCCGGCAACGACACTTTGGCAAAGCCTTTGCGAACTAAAATAGGACCCGCCACAAAAAATGAGGCCCGCATAGCGGTCACTAAATCGTAGGGAGCCATCGTTTTTAAACATCGGGCGGGAAATACCGTGACCGAATTGGTATCGCAATAGTCTGCACGTAGCCCCAAAGCATTCAACATCCGAATCATAACACGGACATCCATTAACACCGGTACATTGTGCAAGGTCACGGGTTCATCCAGTAAAATACACGCTGCCAAAATCGGCAAGACCGCATTTTTAGACCCGGATACTGAAATATGGCCCGTTAACCGATTCCCCCCATGAATAACTAATCGATCCATGCTGTCACTGCCTGTTCAACAGCCGAAAACAAAGCGGCTTTATCTGCCTGGTTATTGTCTATAACAATGTCACAATACGCCCAGCAGGCTTTAATATTTTGAGCCGGACGAAGGCCCGAAAACTCCGCCTCATCTTGTCGCTTAAACGTCTCAAAATCTACAAAATCGGTATCGCGTTTTCGATCCAACACACGCTGGTACCGAATCGCTAGTGCAGCATCAACCCCAATAAACACAACCCCATGCGCTTTGAGTATACGGACTTCATCAGGATGCCGAATACTATCAAACACAACTTGATGATACTGTTGGGTAAATTCAATGGCCCGCTGGGCTAAAACGCCCATGCCATCGGCCGCTTTTAATTGATTGCTAATTTCAGTTAATGTATCCCGATCCAGAGGGCGCTGTTGGCGCACTGCCTCTCGACGAATTTCATCCGATAACGATGTCACATGAAACCCTTGGGACCCAAACCATTCACAGACAACACTTTTACCGGATCCATTGCGTCCAATTAAGCCAAACTTCATACCCTTAAGTGTACACAAGTTAAATACTCATGTACACTACTTGGCCATAAACTTAGTCAAACTTAAATTCGACTTTACCGCCGTTTAATACCAAGGCTGCAGAAAAGGATTTGCCCGCACGGCTTGTAAACCCGTCTAAGACATTGGTTTTCCCAGATGTGACTAACGCTTTTGCCTCGTCTGACGTAATTGAGCGCTTGGCGACTTGTTTCCAAATAGCCATGGGACACCCGGTGTCTTTCCATGTTGAACAACCATACGCTTTGGGTGTCTCAACCACTTGGCCTTTATCACAGACGGGGCATGGGCCTAGGGGCTCCCCATACACCAACTGAACCCGGCCATCGACCAAGGTCAATGACGCATCGAACGTATCCCCTGTTTTGGATTTAAAGCCTTTAATCACACTGGTCTTGCCGTCTTTTAACAACTGCTTAACCTGTGTTTTTTTGATTTCTTTTTCAGACATAACTTTCCAAATCACCGCTGAGCACCCTGTTTCTTTCCATTTTGAACAGCTATAGGCTTTGGGCGTTTCAACAATATGCCCCCCACAGTCAGTCACGGGACACGGCCCGAATACTTCGCCTTCCGGTTCCTGGTCATCTGCAGGCATAGCCACCACGCTATCAATAATATCTTGAGTAAATGCTTCAATTTCTTCCATATAATCTTTCCTTAAGTACTGACTAGCTGCCATATCATTTAACCGTTTTTCCCATTGTCCCGTCAACTCTGGCGATGTTAAAACATGATCCCCCAATCGATCAATCATATACTCGCCCTTATCCGTTGGAATTAATTTGTTTTTCTGGCGCTGAATATACTGAACATGAATGAGTTTTTCCAATATTTGGGCTCGTGTGGCCGGTGTGCCCAACCCGCATTGTTTTAAAGCCTCCCGCACGGACTCATCATCGCTATCATTGCCGGCCGTTTCCATTAAACCCAAAATGCTGGACTCGGTATGCAGCGGCGGGGCTTTGGTTTTGCCTACTTTAACCGTGGGTGCTTTAGCCAGAACCGATTCATTGTTCTCAATCTGAGGCAACACAATGGCTTTGTCCATCGAATCCAACTCCGGGTACAGCGCCCGCCAGCCCAAATCATGAACAACCATGCCAGTGGCTTTAAAGGAATGCTGCGCAACCAAGACCGTAACATCCGTTTGATGTTTGACACACACTGGGTAAAACGCCGCTAAAAATCGCCGAATAACCAAATCATAAATACTGGCTTCTTCGGAAGATAATTGAGTCAATACCGCCGGTTTTTCAGTGGGAATAATTGCGTGATGGTCCGAAATCTTAGTATCATCAATTAATCGATCGGCCAAAGATCGGCTATGCTCCCGAATGTACATGATCGATTCTTGATACGCATCCGGTATCCCTGCCAATAGCGACGGAATGGTTTTGGCAACATCCTGACTCAAATAGCGAGACGATGTTCTGGGATAACTCAATACTTTATGGCGTTCATACAACGCTTGCGCTAACTGTAAGGTATGATCCGCTGAAAATTTAAACTTTCGATTGGCCTCTCGTTGCAATTCCGTCAAATCATACAATAACGGAACCTGCTCTTGTTTGGTTTTTTTAGTTAAATTAGCAATACAGCCCTGGGGATCGGCTTTCACGGCTGCCGCAATGGCTTCAGCAGCTGCCGATGTGGTCAAGCGATCCGTCTTGGTATCCGTCCATTTAGCTTTAAACGCCCCCTGTTCAACCTGGGCTGTAATAAATACCTCATAAAACGATTGCGATTCAAATGCTTGATTGGCACGAAACCGATCCACAATCATTTTGAGTACCGGGGTTTGGACTCGCCCCACACTCATAACGCCCTGCCCCTTGGCGTATTTAATCGTAAACGCTCGGGTTGCATTAATCCCCACCAACCAATCGGCTTGCGCCCGGGACAACGCTGAATCATACAGTGCCGCATAGGTATCGCCTGACTTTAATTGCGCAAATCCTTGCCGAATAGCCGCCTCTGTTTGTGAGGAAATCCATAACCGTTGTATGGGATACTGACAACCGGCTGTTTCATAAATCAACCGGAAAATCAACTCCCCTTCGCGTCCCGCATCGGTAGCACAGATTACTGATTCAACATTAGGCTGCTTCAACAACTGCTCAATAACATGGTATTGCGTTTTAGCCCCATCATTTTGTATTAAACCATATTGAAATTTCTCTGGAATAATGGGCAGTGTGGCCATCCGCCAGGCTTTGTATTGGGTGCCATAGGCATCGGGCTGAAGCATCTCAACCAAATGTCCCAAGGCCCAAGAAATTTGATAGTCATTGCCTTCATAATAGCCAGTCTTGGCTGTTTTCACCCCCAAGACGCGTGCGATATCCCGAGCCACGCTCGGTTTTTCGGTTACAACAACACGCACGTCAGCGCAATGGCCGCAACCCCACTAAAATGGGGCTCGCAATAAAAATAGAGGAATAGGTACCCGACACAATACCAATCAACAACACAATACAAAACCCTTTCAGTGTCACACCACCAAATACCAACAAGGACCCAACAACCAAGGCTGTTGTCGCCGAGGTATATATTGAACGACGCATGGTTTGTCGAATAGCCAAGTTGGCAACCGCCGCAATGGGCGTATCCTCATCTTGATTGGCCAACTCCCGCACTCGATCAAACACAACAATGGTATCGTTAATCGAATAGCCTAAAATCATTAACAAAGCTGCCACAAATGCGGTATTTACTTCAATCATTAGCATCGCCGTCACACTCAAGGTGATTAAGGCGTCATGGACCAACGCAATCAGAGCCGCAACCCCATACGTCCATTGAAATCGAATGGTAATATACACCAACAACATCACGGCCACACCCACGGCCATCCACAACGATTGCCGACGCAATTCATTGCCAATACTGGGCCCAATGGTATCGGCCTCCAACAAATCAATCGCCCCAATTTGTTGACGGATCTGATCTAAAATATCCGTGCGAACATCGTGACTCATTAATTCAGTTTTAATAATAATCTCATGATCGTGGGTGAGTTGAACCCACGCATGGTCAAACCCAGCGGACATCAGCACCGATTGAACGGTTGGCACATCCATTTCATTCAGCGGCTGGGTTGTATCCGATGCTGCAATTAATACCGTACTGCCCCCTGTA
>JAQCBC010000053.1 GCA_027621615.1 bacterium | reverse complement strand
TGGGGTGCCCAAACACGCATGCTCCAAAGTGACCGTCCCCGAAGCCACCACCGACACCGCCGTATGCTGAATTAAAGCATGCTGATCCTGGCACACACAGGTCACCCGTCCGGATACCCCATACCGCTGCAACACTGAATAAATTCGGTCTAAATAAACCGGCGATGACACCGATATCACCCACTGCTCAGTCCCTTTAATGGCCGCCTCAACCGGCGCAATTAAACTCACAAACAACGCCAACAACTGTTTTAATTCCTGTGGCCGAGACCCCGGAAACAACGACACAATCCGCCGCGATGGATCCAGCCCGTATCGCTCACAAAACATCTCGCGCCCATCATGCCGTCGAATTAAGTCAACAATCGGATGCCCCACAAACACCGACCGCCCCCCCAGCTTAGTATAAAAGTCATGCTCCTGCGGGAAAATCGACAAAATCGTATCCGTGTGTTTAACCACATTTCGCCCCCCTTTTTCCGTACCCCACTGCCACTCCTGCGGCGAAATATAATACAACACCGGAATGCCCAACCGCTTCGCCGCCCGAATAAATACCTGATGATACCCCTGATAATCAATCACCACCACCGCCACGGGCTTCATGACTCGTAAAATCCACTTCATTCGAAAATACGTCACAATTAATTTTGGAATATACCGAAACGGCTCAATAAACCCAATGGTTGACGCCGTAGTCATGTCCGCTAAAACGTGTACCCCCGCCGCACGCATGCGGTTGTGCCCCATGCCCACGCATTCAACATCCGGATACAAGGCCCGAACCGCTTTCACTAAGGCAGCGCCGTATTGATCCCCAGACACCTCACCCGCACTAATGAACAACCGCATGCGCTTAACTGCCCCGCAAAGTCGCAATGGCCTGACCATGGTTTGACGCCCCAAAGAGATATGAAGCGCTGATCAAATCCGTTGCACCCGCCGCAATTAATGCCGGTGCATGATCCGCATTCACACCCCCATCCACACTAATCACCCCATCATACACCGCCCGCAAAGCCGAAACTTTGGGTACCACCGCCGGCATAAAGGCCTGGTTGGAAAACCCCGGATCCACCGACATCAATAACACAGCATCACACCCATCTAAAATAGGCTCAATCACCGCTATGGGCGTGTGAATGTTAATCACCACCGCAGCGCCCATACCCAAATCCCTTGCACGATCTAAATCCGCTCGCAATTGATCCGTATTGATGACCGTTGTATATCGCGCCTGCTCTCGTATTGTCATCACATCCACCGGCTCCTGTTGATACGCCTCCGCATGCAAATACACCAAATCCGATCCCACTGAAGCATAATCGGATAAATACATACCCGGGTTCTCAATCATTAAATGCACCATCAACGGCAATGATGTGGCCCGCCGAATCGCCTGGATTAACACCGGACCAAAAGAAATATTGGGGACCAAATGCCCGTCCATAACATCCAAATGAAAACTGTCCACCCCAGCCGCTACCATCGACCGAACCGCATCGCCCATTGCCAAAAAATCCCCAGACAACACACTGGCTGATACGGTTACTTTTTTTCTATTGTTGTTGGTTTTGATTGTTGTCATTATTTATTTCTTGCTACCTTATCATAGTTTATAACATTTATCACAAATGTAGCAAAATACGAACCCTGGTTTTTAATGCCCTAAACTTTGACATTTCCTTGTAATTTTATGTAAAATTGAAGTCATGACAAATAAATACATAAAAACAAAAACGCCAATAAATGAACGTAAGCTATATAAAATATCTCAATTAACGTCATTGCTTGGTGTCACCGCTCGAACCGTTCGTTACTATGATCAATTGGGTCTACTTCCGAATGTCAAGCGCACCCCCGGGAACATGCGTTTGTTTGACGAGCAAGACGTTGCTTTGATTCAAAAAATTAGGTATTTTCAAGAAAAAGAATTTCTGCCCCTTGACGTTATTAAAGCCCGGTTGTTCAAAGAAACCTCCAGAGACACCCAAACAATTGCCATTGTTGCTGACCATCTAGTCGACTACAGCCACCCCAAAATACATGCCGCATACGGTGCCGATGACGCCAGCACAGCCCAAGCCGACCGAGTCAACACGTACACCAACTGCTTTAAAGCACTCATCAATCAAGGATTTAGCACTATTTATTCGTACCATGCAGCCTTATCGCCAAATTTTGAATCGGCTACAATTGCAGCGACAACCCACGGTGATTCGGCCACCATTCATGTGCTATCCACTCACAGCGTAGGCGGAGGGCACCAACTGTACGTCACAGCAATTGCCAACGTTTTGCAAGCCAGCGATTCTGAAAATGAAGTTGAACTGTATGCTGAAAAAAACAAAGGTCTCGTCTTAGACATCTTTATGAGCGATAACTTAAGCATCTTGTTTCCCACAACCGAAACCCAAACCAAATTGCAACAAGATTTGGATACCCAACGGTCTGCCTTTAGCTCCATCATGAAATTCAAAGACGATCAATTCACTTTGGTGGATTATTATCAACACAACAACGAAGCCGTTGAATCACTCGGCTTGATTATTGAAGAAGAAGCCGCCCTGCGTGCCGGCTATTTAAACTCAATTGCCATTACCTACAATCGGCTATACGCTGAAGCCACGGCCTTAACCAATCAGTTCAAAGCAAATTATCCCAAAGCAAGTGTTTCAATTGCGCAAGCAGATGACCACACCCAAGGCATGATTCAAGGGAATTTTATTGGAATTTCAGTTCTTTAGATCGCACGCTGCGATTGCACCCATGTCCAGTGCATGGCAATGGCACCAGCTGCACTCACATTGAGGGACGCCGTAGCTCCTGGGGTATCAATCCGCACACACGAATCCAATTCTTTTTGAATACGCGGCCCAATGCCCGTATGCTCATGCCCCATTACAAGGGCACAGGGGGTATGCGGCTGCCACTGCGTGAGGGCCATTGGCGCATCCACGGTGGTGCCATACAACCAGACCTGATGCTTGCGCAACGTTTGCAACGCCTGAGCAATGTTGGTCACTTGGCACACCTGAATGTGCTGGATGGCTTCCGCGGATGCGGCCACAACGGTATCGGTCACCGGGCATTGCCGGTCTTTGGCATAAATCACCGCCTCAAACCCAAAAGACACCGCCGATCGAATCAACGCCCCCATGTTGTGCGGGTCTTGAATATGATCCAAGATTAATAGTTTTGACTGCGCATTCAGACCATTCACAACATCGGCCAACGCAACCATCCGGGCCCTGGCCTGAATCCCCACCAGCGCATAGGCGCCATATTCTCGCTGAAACGCAACCGAAACCAAGGTCTTCACCCGAACGCCCTTTGCTTTAGCGGCGGCAATTACAGCGTTTTCCTCCCTAGACAACCGCTGCCCTTGGCATACCACCACACGAGCCAACTGCCCCCGCTGCAACGCCCGATCAATGGCTCGGCTATCGGTGAGCATGCATCACCGCACACAATCGCTCAATACCATCCAACAGCTGCGTCTCTGTAATAATCAATGGCGGCATCAGCCGAATGACTGCCCCACCCCCACAAGCAATCACCAATACATCGCTATCCAAGGCCGCTGCCATCACCGTTTTCACCCACTGCGGATTGGGCACTCGGGTCGCACGATCCGTCACACACTCGATCCCAATCATCAATCCCAAACCCCGAATGTCTCCCACATACGGGTGATCGGCTAATCGGTCGTTTAACACCGCCATGGCTCGATGCGCCAACGCATTTACTGTCGGGATTAAGGGCTCCACCACATCTAGCGTAGCCCGGGCCGCCGCCGCACACACCGGGTTGCCACAATACGTCCCCCCATGCGCACCGGTTTCCCATTTGGCCATCACCGACGCTTTGGCCGCCATCGCCCCAATCGGCATCCCCGAGCCCATGCCTTTGGCCAAGGTAATGACATCCGGATCCACCCCATAGTGCTGATGGGCAAACCACTGCCCCGTACGCCCAAATCCGGTTTGAATCTCATCCAAAATAAACAGCACCCCGTACTGATTACACAACCGTTCCACCGCTTGCAAACACACCGCTGGGGCTGGAATATACCCGCCTTCCCCCAACATCGGCTCAATAATGACCGCCGCTAAATCCGCATGATGTGTGGCCATGTATTCGGCCAGTTGCGCTTCCCAATTGGCTAAAAACACGGCCTCGGGTTGCTCGGCGCGATACCTATTGGGGTACGGCAAAAAACCCACCGGACCCATTAATGGCTGATACATGGCTTGGTACTTTGAACTCACCGCAACCGCCCCCAGGCTACGACCATGAAACCCCCCCTCAAAGGCTAAAAACCGTGGCTTTTTCGTCACAAATCGGGCTAGCTTGAGCGCCGCCTCAATCGATTCGGTACCACTTTGCGTGAAAAAGAACTGATACTCCGATAAACCCGTTTTTTCGCGTAATTCCTCGGCCAATTGCACTGGCCCGTCGTAATACACAATCCCTGCACAGGCATGAATGAGCCGACTGGCTTGGTCTTGAATCGCTTGGACCACCTCTGGATGGCAGTGCCCGGTACTGGTAACGGCAATACCGCTGGCCAAGTCTAAAATTTCACGCCGTTGTCCATTGGGGCCCTCAGCATACAAATATGGCCCACGCCCACCCGTCACCGTCAAGCGACTCACATGGCTTTGCACCCCCGATAATACCCGATCACCCCGCTGGGCCAATGTCTCATCATTCATGCCTATTAGTATAGCATGTATGCAACAGCGACACCCATGTGATACTATAAAAATAGCAGACATGATAATTACTTTTTCAATAGAAAATTGGATGTCGTTTCGAGAAAAAACAGAGCTTTCCATGCTTGCAGGTGGCGAACGTCGCTTCAACAAACGGTTACCTAGGATCAACAACGGCAAAACACGCCTGCTCCCCATTGCATCCTTATATGGCGGCAACGCATCGGGCAAGTCCAACGTGTTTAAAGCCTTTAAATTTATACAATACATGGTCAAACATCGACCTGGTATTGACGAGCCGATTCCGGTTAACCCCTACCGATTGGACGATGAAAGCCTACAAAAGCCGTCCAGCTTTGAATTGGTCTTTCTTGTTGATGAGACCCTTTATGCCTACGCATTCTCAGCAACCAAAACAGCCATTGTGTCTGAGACCTTAACTGAAATCAAATCCAATCAAACGGAGACCCTCTTGTTTGAGCGAACAGCACGCGCATTTGATTTTACGGGCCTGTGTAAAAAGAGTGACTTTAAGGGTCGCGAAAAAACCCTGGACGAGATGGGAAGCAAAACCCGAGACAACATGCTGTTTTTACACCGTGCTGCGGACGATAATGAAAACTTTTTTAAACCCCTGTATGATTGGTTTGACAAAACGCTTGTTTTAATTAGCCCAACGGATAGTTTTCGGGAGGATCTTCGGTATAAGCTTTGGTATGAAACAGATTCAGAGCATCATAAACGGCTAGTATCTTCATTAAAGGAATTAGACACCGGCATTGATAATGTGGCGGTTCGGAATGTTAAGGAGATTCAGCTTGAAGACATTAGAAAAGGCTCGGATTTATTATATCGTACTTTAAATGAATCACATGACCTATCTGTTGAATTAAACACAGAGGTGCAATTAAAAAAAACATCCAATTCTTTCCAAGCTAACCGATTAATTACCCATCATAATAACCATGCTGGTGAGCCTATTGAATTTAAAATTCGAGAAGAATCCGACGGAACGCAACGCCTCTTTGAACTACTACCCGTATTGCTAATGATAAAAAACCACGTGGTGTTTATCGACGAAATTGATAACAGCCTGCATGCCTCGCTAACCGAAACACTGATCCGAAATTATCTATACGAATCCCATCAGGATGTTCGCCATCAATTGATCTTCACCACCCACGATCTATCCCTCATGGACCAATCGCTGTTTCGCCGGGATGAATTATGGGTCACCGAGCGTGATGCAACCGGTGCTTCCAGCTTAACATCGTTTAGCGAGTATGTGGGTATCACACCGAGCACCAACCTTCGCAAATTCTACCGCCTCGGCCGCCTCGGGGGCGTGCCGAAACTGTAACCATCCGATGGCTAGACTTAACCGAAAGCAAAAGACAAAACGGGCACTTCGCCCAGTTTTTCTACTGGGATGCGAAGGAAACACAGAGTGCAATTATTTCAAATACTTGAACCAAACCCTATTCAGAACAATCGTTTTTGAATTTCCAGGTAGCCGCAATCATAACAGCGACCCAGGCTCAGTCCTTAAAGCATTGAAACAAGCGATAAAGAACGGGAAAAGTCTATATTGTGCCTGGGTCATTATTGACACAGACAATA
>JAQCBC010000052.1 GCA_027621615.1 bacterium | reverse complement strand
TTTTCAAACCGAATGGCACTGTCGGTTCGGCAATTGTAGCGCTTGGCGGTTCGACGAATGGGGGTCGGCTGAAACTGGGCGGATTCTAAGACAATCGCCGTTGTGTCTGTTTGGATACTGCTGGTTAAACCACCCATGACACCGGCTAAAGCCACCGGATTTGTATCCGTTGCAATAACCATATCATCCGGGGTTAAGGCAACCGATTGACCGTCCAGCAAGTCAATCGTGTCCGCTGCCGTGGCTTGCCGAATGCATAGCGAATCCGCATTCAGGCGTTGGTGGTCAAATGCGTGCATGGGCTGACCCATTTCCAATAAGACATAATTGGTAATATCCACAACGTTATTAATGGGCTTAACATCGCATAAAGCCAACCGGCGTTGCATCCAAATGGGCGATGGTTGAACCAATACGCTTAGTGTGCTGGCCTGATAGGCCATGCAGTTGGGGGATTCCACATGAATGCTTAGGGGGGCGGCGGTGCTAGCTATGGGGGTTGGGCAGTGGGGGTAGCGGACTGTTTCTTGCGTTAATGTTGCAATTTCACGGGCCAAACCAATCATGGATAAAGCATCCCCACGATTGGGTAAAATACTAATGTCTAATAGCGTATCCGTTAGGCTGGCATAGGCAATAAAATCACAGCCAATGGGGGTGTCTTCAGGCAAAATCCAAATCCCATCCGATGCATCGCTGACACCGAGCTCTACTTCCGAGCACAACATGCCATGCGAATCAATGCCACGCAACGGTTGGGCTTGAATCTCGGTCCCATTCGCTAAAACAGCTCCGGGCAAACTAACCGGAACAATGTCACCAACGGCAATATTGGTTGCTCCGGTAACAATTTGATGGGTGGCATCACCGGTTGAAATTTGGGTAATAACCAATCGATCCGCTTGTGGATGCGGCTGAATATCCATAATTTTCCCGGTAGTAATGCCCCGAAGGGATTCACCAATCGCGATCAAATCCTCAACTTCAAACCCAGCCATGCACAACCGATCTGCCAACTTATTGGGTGGTATTGGTATGGAAACATACTCCGATAACCAGGAAATCGGATATTTCATTGCCAAAACAAAAACTCTATCACAATACCCACTATTATAAACCAAACCGCCTCATTTGGACTACTTCTTTCTATCTATTTTTTACATAATATATATTATGCGACATTAAAAGCAGTCAATAATACTTGAACTATTTATTGTATAAAAGGTTTATCTACACTATATCCATCATTCGGATGAATAGAAGGAGAGTCAGATGGATGCGTTATTTGAATACCGGCTTTACTACTATCTAAACAATTACATGCCGAACCGGTAGTCCAGCTGCGTCCACTGTTTGTTTAATCTCTTGAACGGTCAAAATTTGATCATGCAGAAGTGATGCTAACAAAGCGGCATCGCAATGCGACAACACATCCGCCACATGTTGCGCCGTTCCCGCTCCGCCCGAAGCAATAATGGGCACACGGACTCGGGATCGAATCTGCGCCATTAAATCCGACGCATACCCTGATTTCGTTCCATCATGATCCATCGACGTAATCAACAATTCACCGGCACCGCGCGCCACCGCTTCGACGGCCCAATTCAAGGCATTCAATGCCGTTGCTCGCCGCCCCCCATGGGTGTACACAATCCACTCCCCCGCATCATTTTGCTTCACATCAATGGCAACCACCATGCACTGAGCCCCAAATTGATTCGCACCAGCCGTAATTAACTCCGGTGTATGGATCGCAGCTGAGTTAATCGCTACTTTATCCGCACCTGCACACAACACCGCCCGCATATCCGCCACAGTGCGAATCCCACCCCCAACGGTTAATGGAATAAACACACACGCTGCCACTTGGGATACACAGTCAATTAAAACCGCTCGGTCATCCGAACTGGCTGTAATATCCAAAAAAACCAACTCATCCACACCTTGTGCATCATAACGCTGGGCAAGCTCAACCGGATCTCCCGCATCGCGAATCCCCACAAAATTGACCCCTTTTACCACCCGGCCATTGTCAATGTCTAAACAAGCAATAATGCGTTTGGTTAACATGGCTAAATCACAATTGGCGGATTGCCAGCCAAATAATTTGAATACGCCATTCTAGGTTTGCCCTCAACTTGAATTTCCAACGGCTCTAAACAACCATCAAGAACCTGAGCCCGCAAAATTTTAATGCGTTTATTGTTCTGAAGAATATACGCCCCCGGCTTCGGTGAAAAGGCCTGAATTCGAGCCAGCTTTTCTGCCGCATCATACTCAGGTAGCAAGCAAGCATCGGCGGATTGAATTTTTTTGCAATACGTCGCCAAAGTATCGTCTTGGGCTGTTGGGGTAATCGAAGTGAGATTATGCAAATAACGCAAGCACAATTCGGCCCCCACTCCCGCATAAATCGCATGCAAATCCCCGGCTGTGCTGGCCACCGGAATGGGCATCGATTGTGTCAATAAAATATCCCCCGCATCCATATATTCATTCATGCGAATCAAACTAACCCCGGACACCGTATCTTGATTTAATAACGCAGCTTGAATCGGCGTTGCACCGCGGTATTTGGGCAACAATGACGGATGCACATTGATGCAACAATACGCATCTACAATACGTTTGGGAATGATCATGCCATAAGCCACGACAATAATCACATCTGGTTTTAATTGGTGTATCGCATCGGCAAATGCCTCCGGTGTTGTGGGATGAAACAACTGGACTGATGCTGATCGGCTTTGCACATAAGCCTGAACCGCCGTTGGCGATACCCTTTTCCCCCGCCCCGTTGGCTTTTCAGGCTGTGTAAACACCCCTACACACTGTGTCTCATGGTTATCCAGAAGGGCTGAAAGAGTCGGAACAGCAAAATCAGGTGAACCGGCAAAAACGTAACGCCCCTTAAACTGTTTTGGGTTTAAGTCCAATGTCCTTCCGATAATACATTCCCTGGTAGTGAATATGGCCAATGGCATTGTACGCCAACTCAGCAGCCGATGGAATGTCCCAAGATTTAGCTAAAACACCCAACACACGCCCCCCATTGGTTAACAATTGCTCCCCTTCTAGACGTGTTCCCGCATGAATGAGGGTATAGGAATCTGTTGTTTCGAAAATTTCAGTTCCATTAATGGGGACCCCCACATCATAATGATTGGGGTAGCCCCCTGACGTTAAGACTACGCATACAGCCTGCTTAACATCCCAATCAATCGTCAAGGCATCCAATGTTCGATTGTGAATGGCTTCACAAATAGTAATTAAATCCGTATCCAGTCGGTTCAGCACAACCTGAGCTTCAGGATCCCCAAATCGTGTATTATATTCCACCACACTGGCTCGATTATTGGTATGTATCATTAAGCCAAAATATAAAATTCCCCGAAAGTCCATGCCTTCCGATTGAATACCGTACAGCGTGGGATTTACAATTGACTCTAAAACATACGATTCAACCAACGGATTTAAAGCCATAGACGGCGAGAAACACCCCATCCCACCAGTGTTTGGCCCTTTATCGCCATCGTAAATAGGCTTGTGATCTTGAGCCGATACCATATGGACAATGTGATTACCGTCCACAAATGCCATTAACGATGCTTCAACGCCCTCTAAAAATGATTCAATAACCACACGATTGGATGAGAACTTATTGTGAACAAATATTGAGTCTAAAGCATCAATGGCGGTATGCTCATCATGGGCAACCACAACACCTTTTCCAGACGCTAACCCATCGGCCTTAATCACAATGGGGCATCCGTGCGTTTTTACATAATCTTTGGCACTATCGTGGTCATCAAACACGGCGTAGTCTGCAGTCGGTATATTGTATTTTTTCATAAATGATTTGGCAAAGGCCTTAGAGCCTTCCAACTGAGCCGCATCTTTAGACGGGCCAATGATCACCAAATCTTCAGCCAAAAATCGATCCACAATGCCATCGACCAATGGCTGTTCCGGACCCACAATCGTAATATCAATATTATTTTGCTTCACAAACTCGATAACCGAATCAAAATTATTATCCATAGACAAATGAATGGATTCACCAATAGCCTGAGTCCCTGGATTGCCCGGGGATACATACAGCTTGGCCAATCGTGGGGATCGGGACAATGCCAAGGCAATGGCATGCTCTCGACCACCGGATCCAATCAATAAAATGCGTTTCATATCCGTGTGTGTCATGTGATTATCATCATAACAAACTTTATGCGCTTGGGCTAGATTATTGATTCGCGGGTTCTTTTGGATAAAGAAAACAACCAACGGCGTGATTAACCGCACTGTGCAGGTCGGGCCGACTCGTTTTACACACTGGCATAGCCTGGGGACAACGGGTATGAAAGGCACACCCCGCTGGACGCTTATACAAGCTGGGAAGCTCGCCACTTAGTCGCTGCGGTTTGGGCGCTTTGGGATCTGGAATTGGAATCGAGGCCAGCAACGCCTGGGTATACGGATGTTTAGGATTCGAAAATAATGTCTCTGCGGGTGCCCATTCAACCAATTCACCCAAATACATAACGGCCACACGATCGCATTGCTGCGCAATAACGCCTAGATCATGGGAAATTAATAAGACCGACATGCCTAATTCGGCGCGCAAATCTTGCAACAACTCTAAAATTTGAACCTGAATTGTCACATCCAGAGATGCCGTTGGTTCATCGGCAATTAATAATTTAGGCTTCATGGCCAACGTTAGTGCAATCATAATGCGCTGACACATACCCAATGAGAACTGATGCGGATAATCACGCAAGCGTTTATGGGCATCGGGAATTCCCACACGATCCAGCCAGTATTCGGCTTCTTGAATGGCTTGTGTTCGGGTGTGGCCAAAATGCAAGCGCAACATTTCAACAAAATGATCCTGAATACTAAACACCGGGTTTAAGGATGCGAGTGGATTTTGAAATACCAGCCCAATATCCCGACCCCGAATGGTGCGATAATCCGCATCTGAAAACCCCTGTATTTCCGTGCCATTCCAGATAATTTTACCAGATTCAATATGGCCATTTGGGGGCAGAAGACCCAATACAGACAAGGCCGTTACACTTTTCCCTGACCCCGATTCCCCAACCAATCCCATGACCGTATTATCTGGAATTGATAATGACAAATTACGAATAACGGTTAACTGTGTTTGATTAACGTGAAATTGGACCGAAAGCTGCTTAATCTCGAGCACACAAGTACCGCAATGCTGCCGCATACCCGTAGGCCCCCAATCCCGATATCTGACCCACACACACTGAACTAATATAAGAATGATGCCGAAACGCTTCGCGTTGATAAATATTAGACAGATGCACTTCAACGGTTGGTATGGACGCTGCCGCTAATGCATCGCGAATGGCAATGCTTGTGTGGGTAAACGCAGCCGGGTTGATAACCAAACCAACATGATCCTGTTCATGAACGTGAATAGCATCCACAATATCGCCTTCGTGGTTGGACTGCAAAATGGTCAAAGAAACCGATTCCGCTTGCGCAATCGCTTGCAACTGTTGATTGATATCATCTAAGGTATCCGTTCCGTAAATGTCCGGCTCACGTTTACCGAGCTGATTTAAATTGGGGCCATGAATAATTAAAATCTTTTTCATACGTTTTAAAGGGTATCCAAAACCGCTTGAATATCGGATTCAACAACAGAAACAATTGTAACATCCCCTATTTTTGTGGGCAATACAAACCGCAATTGATCCCGAATGGCTTTTTTATCCAAACGCATGGTATCTATAAGCCCTGATTTTAAGTCCGATTTTGGAATGTCTAGCTGTGTTGGCAAACCAATGCCCTGAATCAAAGAAAACAAGGACTCGTACACAGATTCTTGGCATAGACCCAAGTGAATCGCAAGCCGTGTCTCAGCCAGCATGCCCAAGGCAATGGCTTCTCCGTGAAAATAATGCTGATACTCCCCAGCTACTTCAATGGCATGCCCAATGGTATGGCCAAAATTTAAAATCATGCGCCGATTGGCTTCTTTTTCATCGTCATTAACCACCTGAACTTTATGCTGAGCCGACTGCTGCACAATTTGCATCCAAGGTTCAGGCCCAGACACAGCGCTGAGCGCCGATGTTTGGGTCAATAGTTTATTAAAGAACTGAGCATCCATGATCATGCCATATTTAATAACTTCCGCTAAGCCCGATTGAATAGGGCGCTTGGGCAAGCTACACAAGGTCGCCACATCACAGTAGGTGATTAACGGTTGATGAAAGGAACCAATTAAGTTTTTTCCCAAGGGATGATTGACCCCCGTTTTTCCACCAATTGAGGCATCCACTTGAGCCAACAACGTGGTAGGAACTTGAATAACCGCAATACCACGCAAATAAATGGCCGCTACAAAGCCGGTTAAATCCCCAACAACAC
>JAQCBC010000051.1 GCA_027621615.1 bacterium | reverse complement strand
AAAAATATACAAGCACCAACACAGACTCAGACACAGCAACCAAAGGAACCAGTGAGAACACCAGAAGAACCAGACTCATGGGTTGCCATAATTTGCAACCACATTAGTGGATTTTTTACTTATATAGCTAGTTGTGTAGTTGGTACTCCCAGCTCATCTGCAGAAGTATCAGCTGGTTAACTATAACAACACCGCCAATTGCGTTGCTGAAATAGACAATGGGGACTCTGACCCCACACCATCTCCATCGCATTGAATGGGTTCTTGGGTGTGCAGGGTTGCTGTGGTTATGGGAATATGCTGAATCTGGGGGTGCCAGTGTGTTTTGCCAAGCACGAGCAAGACCAAGAACCATCCCCAGCTCCATACAGACCCAAATCGATGCACAATAGCCGTGAGTTCAGGCGTTGTTAATGGGTTGGGGGTTAACACAAATGGGCCCGCATAGTGTGGCGTGTTGGTAATGATGCACCCCGTTCCAACATAGGACTGTGTGGGCGTTTCTAATACAACTGCAGGGCGATTGGCAATTTGGCCACACTGACGAACCAGTTCAACAGCGTAGGCATAGCGACCGATCCACCGTTTGAGTCGTATGGATACGTGGTGTACAATACTGGCGTCAATACCGGTGCTGATGGCCATTAAAAAAGGCTGTGCATTGAAGATTCCCATGCGAATGGATCGAGGTGCCCAGCGATGCAATGCGGCGTAATCCGTGTTTCGGCGGGTGATTCCCAATGCATGGGCAAGTACATTGCAGGTGCCCAATGGGGTAATACCAATCGGGACATCCAGCCCAATGCGGTGCATATCGGTCACAACGTCCCGAATGGTGCCGTCGCCACCCATGATCCAGACCGCATCGATGGGTGAATCGGGCCATATAAAGCGGCGGGTTTGCGGATTAAACTGGGTGACATGGCTCACGGTCATGCCCAAGGCATTGGCGCTTGTTTCCAATTGCTGTGTATCCCGAATGCGATAGTTCCCAGCGTTTGTATTCGCAACACAAACAATATGGGTCATGGTGTCACCAGCAGGGCTTCGGCGATACTGGCAATGGTATCGGATCGTGTATTTTCGGGTAGTCCGTCCGTTAAAATCGTGAGTACATAGGCATTATTTCCCTGTATAATCAGGCCGGCATCGTGCCGAACCGACCCGAGTGTTCCGGTTTTGTTGGCTACACGATATGAACGCGGTAGTCGATGGGGAATTCCCCACCGATAAATTTGTTTTTTCATATGGCTCAAGACGTGCTGAGTCCGTAAGGGTGAGATTAATTCATAGCGGGCCAGTTTTATCAGCAATTGGTGAATATCCATGGCCGTGGTTTGATTGGATTGAGGCGGCTGGGTGAGTCTGGGGTTTCTCAGCCAGGTACTGTCCATGCCTATGGTTTGCATATAATTATTAATGACGTCGCGCCCCAAATGCTCAATCAGCATGCCGGTGGCTGTGTTGTCACTGTAGCGCAGCATCATCTCCGCTAAGCTGTCCAAGCGATATCGGTTTCCGGGTTTCTGGTTTTTTAGAATTCCAGCACCGGATTGTGTGTGGTAATCGTGATACACTACTGTATCAGATTCTAATAGTGTGCCCGATTCTATGCGATTGTATAAGCAGGTTAAAACAGGCAATTTAATTAAACTGGCTGGGTTGTAGCGTTGATGGGGGCGCCAGCTTTGGGTGTGATTGCTGCCTAAATGAGTCCACACTAGGCTAATATTATTAGAAACCGGTTCAATTAGTTTTACAACATGTGGGGGTAGTGCATAAACAGGTAAAACAATGAGTAATAGGCTTAGTGTGCGATAGATGCCCATACGGATTCAATGGGGGTTTTTTCATGTGTATCCACTGGCCCAATAGCGGTTAATCCGGCTTGTGCGAGGTCAATGGATGCCGTGATCTGCTGAATATCGGTCAAGCTGACGGCATCAATTTTATCCAAGATGGTTGTGACTGGTCGTAATTCTCGATAATAAAACCACGATTTTGCCAGGAACATCATCCAACTGGTGCTGGTTTCTAGGTTAATCGCAAAGCTGCCTTTAATGTAGCGTTTAACCTTGGTTAATTCATTCGAATCAATGCCGGTTGTTTTTAAATCAGAAAATAGCGAACGAATCACAGATAGCGTGGGGGTATATTGATCATTGCTTACGCCACCGGCAATAATCAAGGATCCAGTAGCCTCATAAAAGCTACAGGCTGAATAAATGGAATAAGCCCAGCCGCGTTTTTCACGAATTTCTTGAAAGAGTCGGGAACTCATGGTCCCCCCTAGTATGGTCGAGATCATTGAAAATGCATATCGGTTGGGGTCTGTGTAAGCGCACCCCTGAAGCCCGAGACAAAAATGGGTTTGCTCGGTTTGTTTATGAATGGTTGTACATACGGGATTAATGTCGGGGGTTAGTGAGTCTAAAATAGGGGTGTTGGTGGGTGGTGTTGGAAAATAAATGGGAATCATATCAAGGAGTGCATTGACGCTGGCAGAAGCCCCCGTTATCGACACAATCATCTGACTGCGTTGCCAATAATAGTTTCGAAAATCGCGTAAATTGTCACTATTAATTTGAGCTAGGGAGTTTGGTGTCCCTAAAATACTATTTGAAAACGAGCTGTTGGCCCAACAATCGCCATACCACAACTCGTGGACTAAATCTTCTGGCGAATCATTGATCATATTAATTTCTTCCAGAACAACGTGGCGTTCTTTGTCGATATCGGACTGATTTAAGTTGGAGTTTAATACCAAGTCACTTATTAAACCCAAGGCGGTTTCGGCACAATCGGCGGGTACTGTGATGTAATACAACGTGTACTCACGATCCGTCATGGCGTTAATGTAGCCACCCATATTATCCACGAGTTCAACAATGGCTTTGGCTGTGTAATTGGGCGTGCCTTTGAAGCACAGATGCTCTAGGAAATGGGCTTCTCCCCCTATAGACTCTTGAGCGAGTCCAACTCGGATGAGAACGCCAATAGAGACTGACTGAAAATGGTCGTTACTGTGGGTAACGACCGACAAGCCATCGCAATCAATGTGCTGCATTATACGGGTTCAAGCGCAATTTTATTACCATCGACCGATAGCACGTGGACCCATAGAGTGTCACCGAATTTCCATTTATCTTCTATTCGTTCATGCCGTTCTTTCTTGAGTTTTGAAATATGAGCCAATCCAACACACCCGGGGAACAGTTCAACAAACATGCCAAAGTTGACAATTTTTACCACTTTTCCGGAATACGTTTCACCGGTTTCAACGGTTTTAGTCATGCCTTCAATGATGCTGCGCGCTTTGTCTAAACTGGCTTGATTTTTGGCTGAAATAGAAACCAGACCCTTAGCACCATCTTCCACAATGACTTCGGCACCCGATTCTTCTTCTATCTTACGAATAGTAGAGCCACCCGAACCAATGACCATGCCAACTTTGCTGGGGTCAATCGTGATGTGATCCAATCGGGGAGCATTCGCGGACAAAGTATCCCGAGGCGTATCCAACACGGCGGTCATCGTGCCTAGAATGTGCTCACATCCGGCTTTGGCTTGATCCAAGGCTTCTTTTAAAATGGCCTGGGATAGACCGGCTACTTTAATATCCAATTGCAAGGCTGAAATGCCTTTGGCACTGCGAACCACTTTGAAGTCCATGTGGCCAAAGAAGTCTTCCATGCCTTGGATATCGGACAAAATAACATAATCGGATTCCGTCAGCAACAACCCCATGGCAATGCCACAAATGGGACGCTTAACGGGAACACCGCCGTCCATCAGGGCCAAACAGCTTGCGCACACCGAGGCCATCGAGGACGACCCATTGGATTCTAAAATTTCGGATACCAATCGAATGGTATACGGGAAATCAGCATAATTGGGTAAAATCGCTTCCACACCACGACGAGCCAAAGCACCATGGCCAATTTCACGGCGACTCAAACGCCCCATGTTGCCGACTTCACCCACCGAATAGGGGGGGAAATTGTAATGGAATAAATAATTCAAATCCCCTTCATCGTCTTTTAACCCATCTTGTATTTGGGCATCGTTGGCGGTACCCAGGGTCAAGACACCCAAACTTTGGGTTTCGCCTCGGGTGAATAAGGCTGAACCGTGGGTGGATGGCAACACACCCGTCTCAACGGATATGGGTCGAATTTCGGTGGGCGTTCGCCCATCGGGTCGTACTTTTTTGGTGATCATAATTGTCTGAATCACCGACTTTTTAACTTGGCTATATAGGCGAGATATAAAGTCTGCGTTGTCTTGAGTTTCGTTTAAAAATTGCGCACAGGTTTCAGTTTCAATTGTGGTTAGTGTGTCATGAAGGCTTGCTTTATCGGGAGCACTAAATGCGGCTTCAATAGGCCCTTGAATTTGCTGTTCAATGCGTGTGGCAATATCAGAATCCCACTCAACGGGGTCCAAGGCAATTTTAGTTTTTCCGGACTGCCGAACCAATGTTTTTTGGATATCAATGCCGGACTGCAAGGACTCATGTCCGTATTGAATCGCAGCCATCATCACCGATTCGTCCACCTCTTTTGCACCGGCTTCAATCATAAACACCGCTGATTCACTGCCAGCAATGACGACGTCTAACTGACTGGTTTCAGTGATGCAACGATCAACATGAAAACCACCCGATGTGTCTTGGGTGACTAACGATGCTGAAATGGGAGTTTCGAAGGGAATGTCTGATACGCTCAATGCAGCCGATGCCGCGATAATTGCGAAGGCTTCGGGTTGAATGGTTTGATCATAGCTCAAAACGCTGACCACCACTTGAACATCCCGAGTAAACCCTTTGGGGAATACGGGGCGTAATGATCGGTCAATCAACCGAGCAGTGAGGGTGGCCAAGGTACTGGGACGTGCTTCACGTTTGAAAAACCCGCCGGGAATTTTTCCTGCGGCATACATTTTTTCTTGAAATTCAACGGTTAAAGGTAAAAAGTCAATTCCAGGCTTAGGGGCTTTGCTCATGGTTGCCGTTGCGAGTAAGACCAAATCATTGCACTTTAGTACAACAGATCCGTTGGCCTGCCGGGCCAATTTACCAGTTTCAAGTGTAATTGATTGGTTGTTAACCGTTGCTGTAATGGGTGTGTCTGCGACACAATGCATGGGCATTAGTGAATGCCATGCGTTTTAATATCTAAACGCTTAGTGATATCAGAGAATGCATCAAAATCGCTGTGTTTTAAGTACTTCAGGAGTCGGCGGCGACGGCCAACTTTTTTTAATAGACTGTGGCGCAAATGGTTGTCTTTTTTGTGCGCTTTTAGGTGTTCAGATAGTGCCAAAATGTGATTGGTTAATAGTGCAATTTGAACGGCTGCCGATCCGCAATCTGTCCCATGTTTTTGATATGACTCGATAATGCTGACTTTGTTTGACTTAAATTCCTGTGCTGGACCCAATGGTATTCCTCCTAATTTTCTGTATTAATATTTCACTAAACTATTGTTTTGTTTTTTATCTCTTCTTATTATACTTTAAATAACCCAATTTGTCAGCTATACTATTTGAACATGAATGCGGAAATGACCATTACTGTTTTGAAATCCAAGTTGTCGTATGCGGTTGTCACCCAAACGGAGCTGTATTATGAAGGCAGTATTACCTTGGATTCCGATTGGATGAAGGCGGCTAATATTCGTGCGGGGGAACAGGTGCACGTGGTTAATATTAATAATGGGGAGCGTTTGGTTACCTATGCAATTGCAGGCAAAGCGGGGTCGTGTATTGTAGCCTTAAATGGCCCGGCGGCGCGGTTGGGCGCGGTTGGGGATCCGGTGTTTGTCCTAACATACGCACAAATACCAGCCAGTCATACCTTGGAGCCGACGGTTTATTCATTAAAAAAACCCTCATGAATGTGTCCAATTGGCCGTTGGATGGGGTCATGCATGCGGTGGGTGTTGGTGTGGATATTCTTGTTGTTTACAGTTTGGTTTACTACTTGCTGCGTTGGATTCAAAATGTACACTCGCTAGCAATTATTCGGGGGGTGGTGTTTGTGGGGTTTTTATATGTTGTCTTTCAAGTGTTGCAATTGCACAGCATTAACTGGGTCTTGAGTCAATTAACCAGCGTTTTTCTAATTATTTTAGTGGTTGTGTTTCAACATGATTTGCGCCGATTGTTGGAACGCTTGGGGGCCCTGCGTTGGTTTATGTCTGTGGATTTATACAATAGCCAGGAATCCACACGGGTGATTAAACAATTGTTGCGTGCCGTGGATATTTTGTCGAAAAAGAAAATCGGTGGGCTTCTGGTTATTGAAATGAATACGGATTTAAGCCCGTATATTAATACCGGGATCAAAGTTGATGCGTCTGTCAGTGCTGAATTATTGGTGACATTGTTTTGGCCCAATTCGCCCACGCATGACGGGGCTATTATTTTG
>JAQCBC010000050.1 GCA_027621615.1 bacterium | reverse complement strand
CGTCGCCAATGAATGCTGCATTGGTTGTTTTTTAAATAATTGCACCGAAACAGCATCATGGTGCCCGAGTCGTCCATGCCCTTGCTTGTGAAGTTGTATACAAAGGTATACCACCACGTGATCCATCTAAGAAACCAGCGGGACTGCGCCAGTTCCGGTTGTATCCAAATGCCAATATTATGGCAACAGACCCCCCGTTTTTTGCATTGCCCTGAAAGGGTATACTGAGGCTTAAAGCAGAGTCGGCATACCGTGTCGGTTAGCCAACTAAAGATCCCGTCAATATCGCGGATGACGCGCAGGCAAAACCGAAAGGGGTATTTAAGCCAACTAAGCCCCCGGAACATACGCCCGTATGGTTTGTTCCAAACCGGCATCCAAGGCATCGCATACTAAGGCATGCCCAATAGAAACTTCCAATACCGTTGGAATCGTGTTTAAAAAAAAGGGCAAGTTGGTTTGATTTAAATCATGCCCGGCATTTAGCCCAATGCCTAGCGCATCAATGCGACGGGCGATGTCAACATAGGGAGCAATGGCAGTTTCTCGGTCAGCGGGATACCCATGGGCATAGTCATAGGTATACAATTCAACACGATCCGGGTTTAGATCCGGTAAGGGGGTGATATCGGCGTTGGGGTCTAAAAACAGCGAGCACCGTGCGTAGGGTTGAATCGTTTTGATGATGGGGGCTAAGTCGTCATAATCCTTGACCAAATCCCAGCCAAACGAGGACGTCAAGGCGTCGGGTGGGTCCGGTACAAGCGTGACTTGGTGGGGGCGGGTGTCTGCAATCAGTTCTAAAAACGTATCCGATGGATACCCCTCAACATTGAGTTCATGATCGGGATAGTGATCCCGAATTAGATGACTCAATTCACGCACGTCTTGGTACTGAATATGGCGCTCATCTGGGCGTGGGTGTACGGTGAGGCCAGCGACCCCTGGAATCGACAAAATAAAGGTGCTGGTATATAGTAAATTGGGTCGATTATCGCCACGGGAATTTCTCAGGAGGGCAATTTTATTAACATTAACGCTCAGTTGTGTTTTTCTCATGCTAGTACCGATACAATTCGGTCGTGAATCGCCGATTCAGATAAACCAACGTCTGCATGCAACTCGCTGTTTTTTCCATGATCAATAAATCGATCGGGAATACCAATTGTATGAATCATGGCCGTGCGTGTGTAATACTGCTGGCGAATGTAGCTGCCAACCCCGCCAATTTCAGTGCCTTCTTCAAGCACAAACACATGGTCGGCGGTATCCATGTAGGGGGTTAAGCAATCGGTGTCCAACGGCTTGGCTGATCGCAAATTAATCACGGCGATTCGATGCCCTTGATCCGATAATGCCGTGCCAATGGCATAGGCTGTGGGGACCAAGCTGCCAATTGCAATTAGAACAATCGATGGGGATTCCGTGTCAAGCAATACTTCGGCCGATGGGTGGGTAAATGGGCGTGGGGATACGAGCAGGCTCGGGGCAACACCTTTGGGATACCGAATGGCCACAGCGGTGTCGCGTTGTTGGGTGGCCCACCAAAGCATGGCGGCTAATTCGGTGCCGTCTTTAGGGGCTAAGATGACCAAATTGGGAATGGATAGCATGAATGCGTAATCAAATACCCCATGATGAGTTGGCCCGTCTTCGCCGACCAACCCAGCGCGGTCAATGGCAAAAATAACCGGTAACTGTTGTAAGCAAACATCGTGAATGAGTTGATCATAGCCCCGTTGTAGGAACGTGGAATAAATGGCTAATACAGGGATGCCGCCATTGCTCGCAATCCCGGCGCAATACGTGACGGCATGTTCTTCTGCAATGCCCACGTCAATGAATTGTTTTGGAAATTGTTCGCTGTAGCTCACTAAGCCACTGCCAACAGCCATGGCGGGTGTGACCACCACAAGTTCAGGGGTTTGCTTGGCAATGTCAATGAGGGTGTCTCCCAATAAGTGACTGTACGTTTTTTGTGGGGGTGCGCTGGCCTTCTTTTTGGGGGATACACCATGGTAGCGCAAGGGATCCGCTTCGGCTTTGGCATACCCGTTGCCCTTTTTCGTAACCATGTGAATCATAATGGGCCCCGGGTATGTTTTGGCATATTGCAAGGTTGTCACCAATGTGGGCAGGTCATGCCCGTCCAAGGGCCCAAGGTATTTGAATCCAAACTCTTCGAATAGCACATCCACTTTGACATTTAAGACCAAGTCCCGAAAGTGGCTAAGTGCTTTTTCAATGCGTTGCGTCAAGGGCTGGCTAATGGCTGGCATTTTGGATAACAGTTGATCCGTTTTTTTCCAAATTAAATCATAGGCTTTTGAGGTTCTGAGTTGGGTCATGTAGGTGGCTAAACTACCCGTTGGTTTTGAAATCGACATATCATTGTCATTGAGTATGCAAATAAAATTAGTGTTTAAATTTCCGATGTTATTGAGGGCTTCAAAGACCATGCCATTGGACAGTGTGCCATCGCCCATGATACTAATCACGGCGTGGTCGTCTTCAGCGAGGTCCCGAGCATGGGCCATACCCAAAGCGGCAGACAGTGCGGTACCCGCATGGCCAGCGCCGAAGCTATCGTGGGGGCTTTCAGCCATTTTGGCAAAGCCCGATAAGCCGTTGTATTGTCGAATGCTAAACAAATCGTGACGACGGCCGGTGAGCAGTTTATGAATGTAGCATTGATGCGATACATCCCACACCAATTTGTCTTGCGGGGTGTCAAAGACCAAATGCAAGGCAAGGGTCAGCTCAATAACCCCCAAGTTTGAAGCTAGGTGCCCCCCACACTGCTCACCCAAGGTGACTAAAAATCCTTGAAGTTCGCTTACGAGAGTTTGCAAATCAGATTGCGATAATGTGCGTAAATCGCTAACAGAGTGGATGCGGTCTAACTGTCCCATAAGTAGTCCTTAAGTATACCAGTTTTGAGCATGCCTGGGTACGTTACATTTAAAAAGACTGCCCAAAATTGAATTGGATGATCCAAATATTTTGATCATTGTTTGCAAAGTCAAATTTTAATGGTCCAATAGGGGATCGGATATTAATGCCAAATCCTTTTCCGTATCGCCATTGCTCGACGTCATAAATGGATTGTGTACCGATAATGCGCCCCTGTTCATCCACGACGGTATCGGCGGCACCGGCATCAACAAATACGTTGAGTTGTACAAAGTAGTTGAGCATCCAACGGTACTCCAGGCTGGTTAATAGGCGTCTAGATCCAAATGAGAAGTAACTTTGGTAGCCACGAACGGTGCTTTGACTACCCACAATGTAACCAAATAAGGAGCTACTGCGGTCTTGATCTTTTCCTTCTAGGTAGCCCAGGTCTAACCGAATGCCAATGGCTTGCTTTTTGAATGTTGGAAAAAATTGTTTTAGCGATAGATCGTATTTTTCAAAATTCAATGTTTTATCCCGTGTTTCAAAGGCTTTTTCAGTCCGAATAGACGCATAGTGTCCGGATCGTGGGGCAAACCAAACATCGCGGGTGTCGTGGGATAACTGAAGGGCATAGCTTTGAATGATATAGTCATTGGTTGGATCATTTTTGCGTTGGACAACTTCGTACTTAACCGTATGGTGGAGCATGGTTTCGTAATTAATCGGAATGCCAAATCCCATGTCCATACCGGTACTCATTTGATTGCTATTAAATGATCGAGTTGTGCTGGTGGAAAAGACGTCTAGGCGACCGGTTCGATGCCAAACGCCATAACTGAAGGATCGGCGTGGATCCCACATCCAAGGCTCTCGAAAACGAAGTTCATAGTTGGTAATTTCATTACCGAACTGGCCTTTCATGGACACCTGTTGGCCATTGCCCATAAAGTTTTCGGTTTTGAGATCTGAAAACATAAAAAAGCCGGATTGTTCAGAGTACCCCCCCCCCAAGTTAAAGGAGCTTGGGGGTGATTCGGTTAAGTTCAAATTAACGGTATAATGGCCGATCTGGTCAGCGGGCTTGATATCGGGGTTGAGTTCTGAAAACAAATTTAAATTATAAATTCGTCGCAAATCAGTTTTTAATTGGGTTTCATTTAAGGTCATGCCGGGTTTTAAGTGCATTTCTCTTAAAATGACATGGTCTTTGGTTCGGGTGTTACCCGTAATTGTGATCGCATCAATAATGCCCTCTGAAATATAAAATTCTAAAGGACCGGTTCCGGTTTTTGGATAACGAATATCATAAATGCGGGCATAAGACAGCCCGCTGCGTGCGTATAATTCCCGAATGCTGGACACGTCATTGCGCATGGTTTTTAAATTGAGTGCCTGATTGGGTCTTGTTTGGATGACCGTGTAAATATCCGCAGAGGGAATCTCCGAATTGCCGACGAGTAGGACTTGATTAATGGTCACAGATCCCGAGACGCAGGTAAAGGCAAAGGCCCAGATCAGGGTGGCGCGAATCCAGCCAATGCAAGTGATTCGCATCAACTATTGAATGACGGCCAATAAAATCGAGCTAATCATAAAAACACCCGCCACCGTGGCGGTGAATTGGTTCAGTCCCTTTTCAAGACCGCTTCTATGATTAAATACACGCGATTGGCCAGTCATGCCCCCAAGGCCTTCTCCACTGGGCTGGTGGAGCAAAACACCTGTAATCAGGAGTAAGCCGGACAATACTTGAATAATAAGCAATACAATAATCATTGATCTTTCAGAACTGTATCACGTAGGTAGAATGTCCGTCAAAATTTCAGCCACGGTATCGACCAAATGTTCATATGTTTTAACCGGGATGCTCAGGGGCGGCATAAAATACAACGTGTCTCCCAGTGGGCGTAGCCAAAATCCGGCTGAGCGACCGCGGGCACACAATTCAGTATGAATGCTGGGTAGGCTCGGAATGGTCATTGCAAAAATGCTGCCCAATTGCCGAGTATTCAGGACCCCATGAATGGCATTAAATTGGTCGTGTTTTCTATCCAGCATTGCGCTGAGTTTTGCAACATGGTCCAGCGTGCGATCGGTTTCAAACAAAGACAATGTGGCTAATGCCACAGCACAGCCCAAGGGATTGGCACAGTAGGTATGTCCGTGAGCAAACATGTTTGATTTTGAGTCATCATAGAAGGCATCGTATATTTTTTGGGTTGTTAATGTGGCGGCCAGAGGGAGGGTGCCGGAGGTTAGGCCTTTGGATAAACACAAGAAATCAGGGCTTAAGTTGGGGACATGGTCAACGGCAAAGTGCCGGCCAGTGCGTCCAAATCCGGTGGCCACTTCATCTACAATTAAATGAACGTTGTAATTGGTGCAGAGGTTGCCCAACATATCTAAAAATTGTGGCGGATACATGCGAAATCCGCCGGCAGCTTGCAGCAGGGGTTCAACAACCAATGCGGCCACTTCATTGTTGTTGGATTTTAAGAATCCAGAAAACACATTGGCGCAATAGGTAATAAATCCATTCATATTCAGTTGGTCTGGCTTGTTGCATTCAATGGGGACTGGAATTTTAATGGCAGGCGTGGCCAAGGCACTAAATTCTTGATTGAACTCAGAGACATGGCTGACACTCATGCAGCCCAAGGTGTCGCCATGGTACCCATGCTCCAAGGATACAAATCGGTTTTTTTGACTGTATCCTTTTCGTTTAAAATAAGCCACTGAGCATTTCAAGGCCATTTCGATGGCCGTTGATCCATTGTCTGTATAAAATACGCGATTCAACCCCTTGGGTGTGATGGCAACGAGTTTTTCAGACAGGTCTGCAACGGGTTGATGGGTCGTGCCGGCATACAGGGTATGGCACATTGTTTTTGCTTGTGTGGATAGTGCATGAACAATAGCCGGATGATTGTGTCCATGGATGGTGCACCACCAGCTTGAAATGGTATCCAAGTAACGATTGTTGTCCATATCAATCAAGTAACAGCCGTCCGTCCGCTTAATGGGTATAGGAGGATGGGTTTCGTGATGTTTCATTTGAGTAAATGGGTGCCAGTTGTAAGCGAGATCTTTTTCAATAAGCGGTGAGTTTGATTTTAATTTTGTCATTTTTAAATTTCTTGGTTATTTTATTAATAATTATTCCATAATTATACCACACAGAATTTTGTTCGCCAAAATTTTTAAAATTTTTTGGGGCTTGCAATCTCTTTAAATGTGCGCTACTATTAACAAACTTGATTTTTAGCATTTTAAGTCGAAATTAAGTTGCCTAGTGCAATGCCATTGACTTGATAATTTTAAAGTTTTTATAAGTAGAGAGTTTAAGTTGAGATAATTAATGAAGAAAGTACTAAAAAAATTAGGAATATTTGAAAAAGCAGGTATGACCCAGCTTATTATGGAAGAGAATGGTGATGTCATTTCTGTGACAGCATTGAAAGCCCTTCCATCCGTTGTGTTGGATGCTCCGGAGGCTAAAGAGAACGAGCCGAAGCGAATTTTGCTGGGGTATGGGACGCCGCGCTTGTCGCGATGCACCAAAGCGCATATGGGTCAATTTAAAAAGAAGTCTCTCGATGTCTATAAGTGGCTGGCGGGATTCTTATTGGATCAGTC
>JAQCBC010000049.1 GCA_027621615.1 bacterium | reverse complement strand
CAGAATCATCAACGCCGCCACCGGCGGCACTAGCACATTCAGACGTGTCACTTTTAGGACTTAGTGATTCAGCAGAAGACGACTATAGGAGGGGGGAAAAAGAACAGTTTTTGGCACCAGACAGACATAAGGGGGACGAAGATGGGAGTATTTAGCTTTGACACTACTTCAACCAATAGCTGTAACTTGTACACACATCACCCAATGCCGTATACTTAACTGAGCTATGCCCAATACTAAAAAGCAAGTATTACTTTCCAATCGGCTAGACGCCCTAAAGCCCAGTCTAACCCTCGCCCTAACCGCTAAAGCCGCCGAGCTCCGTTCCGAGGGGCGCCCTATCATTAGCTTCGGTGCTGGCGAACCCGATTTCGATACCCCTACCAGCATCAAACAAGCCGGTATTGAAGCCATCCAAAGTGGCCACACCCGCTACACTCCCGTGGGCGGAACCGCTAGTTTAAAAACAGCGGTTATTAATTACCTGCAAAAAGACCGTGGCCTGACCTATGCTCCCAATCAAATTGTGGTATCCTCCGGGGCTAAACACAGCCTGGCGAATCTGTTTTTAGCCTTACTAAACCCCGGCGATGAAGTTATCATCCCCGCCCCTTACTGGGTCAGCTACCCCGACCAAGTGTTGCTCGCCGGTGGAAACCCCATCATTGCCCCCACCAACGCTGAATTCAAACTCACACCCGATACCCTAGAAGCCACGTTAACCCCCCAATCCAAACTTCTAATTCTCAATAGCCCCAGCAACCCAACCGGTGCCGTCTACACCCGAGATGAACTGCTCGCGTTGGCACCCATTATTGAGGCCCATAACTTACTGGTAATTTCAGATGAAATTTACAGCCAACTGCGCTACGACGGGATTGATTACACCAGCCCCGCTCAATTGTCCGACTATTTATATGAGAATACGATTGTGGTGGATGGGGTATCCAAAGCCTATGCCATGACCGGATGGCGTATTGGGTTTTTAGCCGGGGATGCCGCCATTGCCAAAGCCGTGACGACAATTCAAAGTCAAATGACATCCAATCCCTGCACCCCCGCACAGTATGCCAGCGAATTTGCCTTGTCTATACCTGTAGACCCGGAGCACGTTCGACTCTTCGAAGGCCGCCGCAACCGCTTGGTTGCCGGACTCAATGCGATTCCGGGGCTCAGCTGCCCAAACCCAGCCGGCGCTTTTTATGTGTTCCCATCGATTGCTGCGGTTTTAAATCAACCCAACACACCCGGTGGACCCATTAAAGACTCGTTGGATTTTTGTGACCGCCTACTGGCTCAACAGGATGTTGTGTGCATTCCGGGGGATGCCTTTGGTGCGTCCGATTCGATTCGGCTGAGTTATGCGTTATCGGACGATGCCATTGAAACGGGACTGTCCCGGATTAAAGTATTTATGGAGGATCTTGTATGAGTAGCGTTACTGCGATTGACTGCCCCGGATTGCCCTTATTTCGAGAGGGTAAGGTCCGATCTATTTTCGACTTTGGGGATAATTTATTGATGGTTACGTCGGATCGAGTATCGGCCTTTGACCAGGTGTTACCGCAAGGCATTCCCGGTAAAGGAGCCCTATTAACGGATTTGTCTAAGTTTTGGTTTGACTATTTGGATGTGCCCAATCACTTAATTAGCACGGATGTGGCTGATTTTCCAGAAGCAACACGCCCGTATCATACCATGCTAGCCGGACGATCCATGTGGGTTAAAAAAACCCAACGCATTGATATTGAATGCATTGTTCGGGGCTACTTGGCGGGATCCGGTTGGGCTGATTATCAAAAAACCGGTGGTATTAAAGGGCATCAACTCCCCGACGGGTTACAATTGGGCAGCCAATTACCCACCCCCATTTTTACCCCCTCAACAAAAGTGGATGATGGGCACGATGAAACCATTTCAATGGATACCATGGCCGATATGGTTGGCCAAGACTTAACCAACACCCTCATGGACTTGAGCTTGCGCTTGTATCAAACGGCGCATGACTATGCCGCTAAACAGGGCATTGTGATTGCCGATACCAAATTTGAATTTGGCTTTTTGAATGATCAAATTATTATTATCGATGAGGTGCTAACGCCGGATTCTTCTCGGTTCTGGCCAGCCGACTACACCCTGGGTCAATCCCCACCCAGCTATGACAAGCAAATCATTCGGGATTACTTAATTAGCCAAAATGCCCAAGACCAGGTTCCGCCACCAGAACTACCCGCTCATATTATCGAGCAAACCGTTCAGCAGTATAAAGCCATTGCAAAAATTTTGAAACAAGGGGTTCATACGCATTAGTCGTTGTGATACACTAATGAGTATGGGTCATATTGAAGTTATTATTAAACAACACCTTGATGGGTATATTGCCGAATCCCCCATGTTTCCCAATTGCATGGGACATGGCAAAACAGAACGTACCGCTTTGCGGCGACTGGCTATTCAAATTGGTAGTTCTATTGGGAAAACGAGCAAGGCACTCTTTCAAGAACTTTTAACATCGGATAATTACACAAACTTAATCTTAAACACCCCACTGGCTAGCAACGATTCCAGCGAACGAAAACGAGTATATCCGTTATTTGGGCAACACCAAACCATGGTAAAAATGGCTGAAATCAAATTGTCTTCTCTGGATGCCACTTATCCGAATATTTTAGTGGCAAACTGCGATGAAACAAAACGATCAACCATTAAGCGTTATCAGCATAGCCTGAGCAACCATGAGTCGACTTCCGATGACGACGATACTCAAGGATACAGTTTTGGATTCCCCATCAGCTTCAACTAACACGCATATTTGCCATAGCGCATCGCATGTCCTGGCACAAGCCGTTTTAGAACGGTTCCCCGATGCAAAGTTGGGTATTGGACCAACGATTGAAAACGGGTTTTATTATGATTTTGATTTAACTCAAACACTCACGGATGACGATCTGGTCGATTTGGAGGCGCGTATGGCCCGCATTATCGCCGAGAACCAAGCCTTTATTCGAACGGATGTGCCCCGAGCAGAGGCGGAGTCTCGTGTTGCGAATCAACCGTACAAACAAGAGATTATTGCGGATTTAGCTTTGGATACCTATTCGTTTTACCAAAACGGACCGTTCATTGATTTATGCCGAGGGCCGCACGTTGAAAACACCCAAGCCATTAAAGCGTTTAAATTGTTGCGGGTCTCAGGGGCGTATTGGCGGGGATCCGAAACCCGACCCATGCTGCAACGCATTTATGGAACGGCCTTTGCCAATCCCAAAGACTTGCGCGCTTATCTAAAACAACTGGAAGAAGCCAAAAAGCGGGACCATCGCTTGTTGGGCAAACAGTTGGACTTGTTTAGCATCCAAGAAGCCGTGGGCGGGGGGCTAGTGCTATGGCACCCCAATGGCGCGACTATTCGCGATATTATTGAAACTACCTGGAAACGCCAACATCGGGAACAGGGGTATGACTTGGTGTATAGCCCGCACATTGGCGTTAATAGTTTGTGGCAAACCAGTGGGCATTTGGACTTTTATGAAGCCAATATGTTTGGCTCCATTCACAATGACAACCAAACCTATCGGCTGAAGCCCATGAACTGTCCGTTTCATAGCTTAATTTACAAGTCTCGGCATTGGTCGTATCGGGACTTGCCGGTTCGCTACGCCGAACTGGGGTCGGTGTATCGGCATGAGCGTTCCGGGGTGTTGCATGGGCTGATGCGGGTGCGCGGGTTTACCCAAGACGATGCCCATATTTTATGCCGCAATGATCAAGTTGATGCTGAAATCGAGGCTGCCTTATCGTTTAGCTTGTCCGTCCTTCGCCAATTTGGCTTTGAGTCGTTTGAGTTGTTTTTATCCACAAAACCCAACGAAAAATGCATTGGAGATGATGCGCATTGGGCCTTGGCCGAGTCGGCCTTGCAACAGGCCATTCAAAACTCTGGGTTGCCCTATGCTGTGGATGCCGGTGGGGGGGCGTTTTATGGGCCTAAAATCGATATTAAAATTAAAGACTCGATTGGGCGATCCTGGCAATGCTCAACCATTCAATTTGATTTTAATTTGCCGGAAAAATTTGACCTAACCTATGTGGGGCAAGATGGTCAAAAGCATCGGCCCATTATGATTCATCGAGCCTTGTTGGGCTCCTTGGAGCGTTTCTTTGGAATTTTGGTTGAGCACTACAATGGGGCGTTTCCCCTGTGGTTAGCACCAACTCAGATTGACATTCTAACCGTAACGCCATCGGTTGTTGAGTATGCAGAAACCGTCGCCGATGCCCTAACTGAGTTGGGGTGGCGGGTATCGGTTAAACCAGAGCATGAAAAAATTGGCAAAAAAATCCGAGACTCGGTCAATCAAAAGGTACCCTATGCCTTGGTAATCGGGGAGCAAGAAGTGACGAATGCCACCGCCACCTTGCGTCACCGAACAGACGGCGATTCAGGGTCCATGTCTATTGCCGATATTCACCAAACACTCACGGCGGTGATGCATGGGTAAACCGCTAACCCCGGCTGAGATTGAGGATTACATTCCACATCGATTTGAAAATCAGCTCATTGACTCGGCTATCCCTGGCGAAAATGCGTCGTTTTCCGTCTCAATTGATCCGAACGATAACCACAATCGATCCATCTTCTTACAAACCATTGAAATTGGAAAGCCCCCCATTATTATGGAAACGGTCTTGGTTGAATTGTTGGCCTTGGGGATGATTATTAAGGAAGGCCCCACACCCAAAGATATCTTGGTCTTTTTCGCTTCCATTGACTCGTTTGAGTACCATGCACCCGCAATAGCGGGTCAAACGACAATGGGCTCTGTCTACACATTAAAAAAACGGGACCGGTTTTTTAAATGCCACGGGCATGTTGAGCAATCGGGGGAACCCAGCGCACGCACGACCCTTATGGCCAGAATCTTCCCCGTTTCAACATCAGCACCGGAACAATCCAATCCCGACACGGTCTTGGATTTACCCCTAACGATGCATCAACCTGTCGACAAAAGCCACTGGCGCCGGCATCCTGATTTGGTCATTTGTGATGCGATTCGGTTGGCATCTGAAACGGAATTAATCGGAGAATATTGCTTCCATACTGAACACCCCCTTATTCGGGGTCATTTTCCGAACATGCCGGTAATGATGGGTGTCTTGCAATGGCAATCGGTGGCTGATTTAGCCTTGGCCAATGCCTTGGATCAATCCCTTAGCAGCCCGGAGCCCATCACACACACATACACGGCCACCTTGTACAATCAAACCGGTGCTGTTATTAGTGTCATTAGCCAGTGCGTGGTGAGTCTATGGATTGGCGTGCCCGGCTTTTACCCCCATAGCCGCATTATTAGAACCAATAAAGTAGCCTTTAAAAACCGGGTGGTCCCGGGGGATACTATCTACACACACGCTCAACGCGTCGATTAAACGTCTAAATCCTGTTGAAAAGCCTTCAACCAAGCTGGCGTAAACCGAGTTAAGGACTCTGTTTGACTCAATACTTGGATACACTGACACCACCGTTCAGCATACTGCTGCTTTACAATTACCGACTCGAGCCGAACTCGCTGACTCAACTTGAGATTCTTCCGTATATGATACCCATAATATGCCTGCCAAGCGGACTTCAGTTCGGCTTGGGTCTCTGGATCCGCATGGGGTATTTGATCCAAGGCTGTAAACACCGCCTGCGTATACGCATCCATAACATCGGGCTTTCCGAGAAACAACTTAATCAAGCCGCATAAATGCTGCATACTGCTGACGTCAAAAACGGATCTATCCATAAACCCCATTGTCGTCTGAATGATCGACTCCACCACGGCTGGAACCACAATGGCTCGTGTTTTTGAATAATACCGCACCGCTTGGGTAGAAAAATCACGTAAGAAACGTTCTTTATCCGATCGTTTTTTAATACTCAACGACTCAATCGCACCCAGCACAGACCGAATTACCGATTGTATCGTTTCAATCGATAGCACACTCGTGGCCGTGACAATGCTCATTAGCAAGGTTTGAAACCGATGGTAATTCACACTCGGCTGCCTGTTTACACCCAAAAACACGGCATGGATCACCTGTTTAACCGGCACATGATCCTGAATCACACACTGAATAATTTCTGTCATTTGCGTAGCGCTAATTGATTCACTATCTACCGGCTGACCATGCACATAAAAAAACACCAATTCCAGTAAAAAATTATAAGTGGATTGATGCGTATTGTCTGAAGACGCCCGCCAAATAATTGGCGATAACATCAGGCCTAAATCATAAACCGATGCGTCTGCAACCACTCGGTAATTATGGGCAATTGGATTTAGAGCCAAGCCCCCCACAGACTCCTGCTTTTCTTCCACCAAGTCTTCATCCTGCAAGGCACTAGCCTTTCTTCTTTTTTTGGAAGAGTCTCCATTACAACGGGACGATACCACCCGGTGCTGCTCTTTATATGGTCTGTAAGGTATGTTCATAATTAATTGAAACAAAGAGAAACCAAAGCAATTCAAATACATAAAAAAATGATAAAGGCTTATTAAGAAATTTATCGTCTTTTAAAAACAA
>JAQCBC010000048.1 GCA_027621615.1 bacterium | reverse complement strand
GGGGATTTAGGGCCCTTTTCACCTCGCTGTTAGTGTGTCTTGATATACGGAGTCAGCGCCCGCTGTAATGCATCCAGTTCAGTAGCCGTTAACGGGACTAGCGGCAATCGTGGATTGCCAACCGAAAACCCCAGCTGATTCATGGCTGCTTTGACAGGCACCGGATTAGTGGTCATAAACAATGCATCGCATAACGGCATGAGTTCATCCGCAATGGCTTGGCTAGCGGTTCTTTCACCCGCTTGGTGATGCTTAATCAATTGCTTGAGCTGAGGCCCAACAATATGCGAGGCCACAGACACAACACCAATCGCACCGGCATCCATAAAAGGCACAATCAACCCGTCATCACCGGCATAGATAATAAACGACTCCGGGGTCAGCGCACGGATATTGCGCACCATGTCCACACACCCCCCCGCTTCTTTAACCCCCACAATGCGGGGATGCTTCGCCAAGGTCGCAATTGTTTCAGGCGTCATATTAACACTGGTTCGTCCCGGAATGTTGTATAAAATAATGGGCAGTTGGGTCGCATCGGCAATGGCCGTAAAATGCGCAATTAACCCCGCTTGAGAGGGCCGGTTGTAATAGGGAGTGACTTGCAAGGACGCATGCACCCCCAGAGCCTCGGCTGCCTGGGTAGCCGCAATGGCTGTTTGGGTGCAATTGGACCCAGTGCCCGCAATAATGGGGATATCCACCGCATCCAATACTGCCCGATACAAGTCCGCCTCTTCCGAATGCGTCAGGGTGGGGGACTCCCCGGTTGTTCCGGATAGCACGATGGCATCGCTGCCTGTGGATGCCAAATGCCGGGCAACACGCTGCGCTTCGGCACAATCCAGAGCCCCGGACTGATCAAACGGGGTAATCATGGCGGTAATTAATGATCCAAACATAGTATTAGTGTACTGTACTGAGCAACTGTTTGAATAGGGCTAAGGCATCGGTCCGCAATTGATCGGGGGTCGTATTGTGCAAAACCCAATCGCCACGAGCTTGAAACATATCCCGAGACGCTTGATGGGGCAAAATGCGGGCCGCTTTGGGATTACTGGCTAGGATATCCGCATCGGCACGATCCACCGTTACAATGGTTTGGCAACGATTGCGTAAGCCAATTTCATCAATGAGCGCCCCCACCAACAACGATGGGGTTGTGGGGGTTGGAAGCTGAGCGCAAATGGCGGGATGCGAGATGCTGTTTAATCGAGCCAACGCCACCGGGTCCTGAAAGACAATGCGCCCCAATCGGCTCCGGTCAATCTGACCGTTGGGCTGCCGGACATCGGGCGAAATCTGCTGGGCAATAGCGGCAATCACATCGGGCAGTTCCAACACGGCCCAGCCAATATGGTCCAGCTCGACAACGGGCAACCCAAAGGCCTCGTGGACGAGGCTAGCCACGGTTGATTTGCCCGAGCCCACACGCCCAATAATACCCAACCAAGTCATGCGTATAATCCGTGTGCTTGGCAATAATCGGCCACAGACGGTGGCACAAGGGTTGCTTGCCAGTCCGCACGCAGCTCAGTCGCGCTTAGTGGATAGGGTGGGGCCGTACAGTGCGTGATGTGGGCAGCGGCAGGCAGGTGGGGATTGGTTCGGGGCTGAGTGTCTCGGGGAACCACAAAAAATTGGGCCAGATCGCAGAGTGTATCAATGTGATGCCAGGTATGAAGGACTGCGTATTGATCACTGCCAATGACGAGGGTAATGGAGATGCCGGGGTATTGGGCATGAAAATGCCGGACGGTGTGTCGGGCAAAACTGGGAGTGTGCTGGGTGTCATAATCGGATACGGTCACGGCGGACCACTGGGCGGTTGCATGTTGGACCATGGCGAATCGATGATGAAAGGGGGTTTCACTGGCCGCACGGTGCGGGGGGTGTGCCGACGGGAGCACAACAATGTGACGAAAGCGGGGGAGTAATTGCTGAATCACATGGGCATGCCCCCAATGAAAGGGGTCAAATTGACCGCCAAATAGCGCTAAGGCATCCGGTATTCCTGGCATTAATGCACGGACTCGCGTTTGAGGACGACTAAAAATGTTTTTAGTATGATTTTTAAATCCAAGAGTAACGACCAATTGTAAATATAATACAAATCGTAATGAAGCTTTAGATCGGGACGGGGGGTTAGATAGGATCGCCCATTCACCTGGGCCCACCCCGTTAGGCCCGCTTTGACATGAAAGCGTTGGGTAAAATTTGGGCTTGTTTTTCTGTAGGTATTGACGAAGTGCGGCCGCTCGGGACGTGGCCCAACAAAACTCATATCACCAACAAAGATGTTGAATAATTGGGGCAATTCATCCAAGGATAATCGCCGAAGCAGGGCCCCAAACGGAAATATCCGAGGGTCATCCCCGACCACGCACACCGGGCCAGTGTCGGCTTCTGCGTTGATACCCATGGTACGGAATTTAATAATCATGAAGGGGCGCATGGTTTGGGTGAGTCGCTCTTGGGTGAAGAAAACTGGCCCGGGGGATGATAGATAAATACCAATGGCAATTAGCAACATCAGTGGGGTTAGAAGGATTAAGAGCATAATGGCTAAGCTGCGATCCAACAACTCTTTGATCGCATTTTGGATAGGGGTATTAAACACTCGATGGGTGCGTAAAAAGGTGAGGCTGTCCAATGCGCGAGATTGAACGGGGACATGCTGAAACAATGCTGTGTTGGCTAATATATACAATTTGTTTTTGTATTGTCGTAATAGCTGATCATAGGGTAAATCCAACGATGGATCGGTGATATAAATAATATCGGGTGTATGGCGATCCAAGTGGTCCATCAATTCGGATAGTGGCCCAAGGCGCTGATAGTGCTCCTCGATTCGGTATCGAAATTGGTGGGGCGTTTGGTCTGAAATGCTGCCAATATAGTGGATGCAATAGCTGGGCTGGTGCAATAATGTTTCGATAATCATTTGTTCGGTATCCCCCCCACCAACGACAATGGCTTTTTGATGTTGGCGCAATCGAAACCAGTGAAACTGCTCCAGTTTCCATAGGGCAATACGAATGCTACCCGTGGCAATGAGGCACAATACAAATGCGTAGGCAATTACAGATCGAGATTCCGGTAGTTGAGGGATCAAGAATGATAACGCCATTAATTGCACGCAGGCAATGGTGGACCCTTTGATAACAACCAGAAGGGTGTCCACAATATACAACGGGCCAACCCGTTGCCGATAAACGCCGTATAAACAAAAGGCCACCATCCATACCAACGTGGCGACAAGACTTAAGATGCTATACGGATCGGTTAGCGCAACTCCAGGGAATTTAAGCCGATAAGCTATCAAAAAAGCGCTGGGAATCGCCACGCCATCCAAACTAAATAGCAGCCCCAAAATGAATTTATTCATGAATAAGCGGGCGTTCAAATAAACAGCGTAAGGCGTCTTGGGGGTGCTTAGACTCAAGTAATACCCGATAAATTTCATGCAGCAACGGCAAACGCAACTGCTCGTGCTGTGCATAGACCTGTAAGCGTTCCGTGGTTCGTACACCCTCAACGGTATGCAAATGATCCGTTGACGCGTGAGTGCCAATGGCATAACCGTATTGCCAATTGCGACTCGTTTGGGATTGGCAGGTGGCAATTAAATCCCCAATGCCGGATAACCCGTAGACTGTTTGGGCGTGCCCCCCCATGTGGGTGACTAGGGTGCGCATTTCATTGAGCCCTCTGGTTAATAGGGCCGCTTTGGCATTTTGGCCCAGGTCTAAGGCATCGCAAAGCCCGGCGGCAATGGCCAATACATTTTTAAAAATGCCGCCAAGCTCAACCCCCACACAGTCCGTAGCCGTGTAGGGTCGAAACCAGGGGGTGCTGATCTGATTTTGAAGGGTGACGGCCAAGTCTGCATTGGGACAGGCAATGACGCTAGCTGCCGGTTGCTGTTTGGCAATTTCAGTGGCTAGATTTGGCCCAGATAGCACAGCAACATCGGGTGCGCCCATGCGCGTTAAATAGGCGGATAATAACCGATCCGGCTCATCGGTTAACCCTTTACTTAATATTAACCATGGGGCGGAACCGGGTGTGGCATCGCATGCGAGTGCGTAATGCTTAGCCGGCAAGGCATACACCAATAGATCGGCGTCCTGTGTGATGGTGTCCAGCGATGGGTCCGCGGTAATCAACGGGCTGAGGGGGCAGTCTGGCATGTAATCGGGGTTTCGATGCTGGCTGTTAATGTGGTGGCAGCGTTGGGCATCTCGGCTCCATAACCGAACCCGATGCTGGTTGTGGGCAAATAGTGTGGCGACCACAGTCGCCCAAGCCCCACACCCTAAAACCCCAACCGATATAGGTGTTGTGGCCAGGTTCATTAGACTTTGTTTTCAGTTCCATTCAGGAGTCGGTAAATATTGCTCCGGTGCTTGATAATGACCAAGATAGACAGGCTAAGAATGGCGCTGATATAAGCCATGGGCAACCCCAAGGCATAGGCCATGCCGGGTGCCAGTAGGGACCCCAATAGACTCGCCACCGATACATAGCGTGTGATGCCAATCACCACCGTTGCCATACCGGCGAGCGATAGCCAAATAACGGGGCTTAACACGAGCAAAAACCCCAAGCTAGGGGCTACGCCCTTACCGCCTTTAAATCCCAAAAATACAGACCAGATATGCCCAATAATCGCCATCAGGCCAACGCCAATGTGCCACCACGGGCTGCTGAAATAGTGCATGGCTAAGGCGGTGGGTATGGCGGCTTTACTGGCGTCCAATAGTAACAGCGACACGGCAGGTTTCCATCCGCCTTGTCGGTACATGTTGGTGGTGCCTAGATTGCCAGAACCGGTATTTTTTAAATCAAGTCCACACCACGTTTGGATGCCAATGGCAAACGGAATTGAGCCAATACAATAACCCAGGATACAGGCAAGAAACCCAATTAGCATGGTTAATTTAGCGCATCAAATACATGTTCAGCCAAATAGGAACTGCGAACCAAGGGACCTGAAAATACATGCCGAATACCCAGGTCGGTAGCAATGTCTTTGTAATAAACAAACTCTTTGGGGTGATAATATCGGGCAATCGGCAGGCTGTTTCGGTCGGGTTTGAGGTATTGCCCTAGTGTTAAAATGTCAATGTTGCGGTTGCGAATATCGCGAAATGTCTGAATGAGCTCGTCTTCGGTTTCCCCAAGACCCAACATAACACCGGTTTTGGTTAATCGATTGGGGTCCTTGGCTTTGACCGCTGACAACACGTCCAAAGATCGGGTGTACAACGATCCTTTTCGGGCAATGCGATACAGGGAGGGGACAGTTTCTAAATTGTGGTTAATCACATCGGGTCCGGACTCAATCACGGTGGCTAATGGTGCGGCTTGCCCTTTAAAATCTGGAATGAGCACTTCAACTTTTACTCGGTTTTGATAGCGTTTTTTGATTTCAGATACAATAAAGGCATAATGCCCAGCCCCGCCGTCCGGCAAATCATCTCGATTGGGGGATGTCAGAACAACAAACCGTAAATTGAGTTGCTCGATGGCATTGAGAATATGGGCTAAATCAGCCGTGTCGGGTGGGAGCGGTTTTCCAAATTTAACGCTACAAAACTGGCAACGTCGGGTACAAATGGTTCCCAAAATCATAAAGGTTAGTAGGCCTTTGGACCAGCATTCGGATCGATTGGGGCATCGCGCCTCTTGGCAAATTGTGTTGGGAATCTCCGCATTTAAGTTTTGGGATAGTGTTTCAGCGGCTTCCCGCTTCCCAACGCTGGATCGAAACCAACTGGGCAATCGTTCACCGGTTGTTTCCAGTTTTTCTGATTCTGTTAATACGCAGGTCCGCTCTGGTGTCATACTTAGTTTGTATTTTACCAAAAATCAGAGCAATGAAACAGTCCCAATGTTTAAAATTTGCAAATAATGGGTATTCAGTTTATATACAATTACCAATTTATTTGTTGCATAGCATAAGGAGATACTATGATCCATTACTCAATGGAAGAACTTCAAAAAAAATTGCCGACTGTTCTACAAAACACCGTACCGGTGAAAAAAGAATTTGTCATGGAAGGATTCAATGTAACAATTTTTGTTCAATTTTTTATGAATTAGCTGGACGCAAATAGGGCTTGAATTGTTTTTAACCATCGGTTTAGCCAGGAGGTCTTGGCCGCAGTGTCTGGCTTTTGGTATGTTTGGGTTAATTCAGTGAGCCATGCATAATTGGCGGCTGGCGTATCCGGTAGTTGACGAATCGCTTGGTAGGTACTGAGCCAAACGGGGTGCAGGTGTTGAATAAATAAATCGTGGCCCGGTTCATCAAATACAATTAATAGTCGATCTTGCCAGTGGGATTGAAAGATTTGCCAAGATTCGCCAGATAGCACAGGTGGGGTGTATGCGGGGTCTCCTGAAAAGGCAAGGCTGAAAAAGTCAATTAAAAATCCATGGGCATCGGTGGCGATATAGTGTTGGCGCAGGCTTGCTTTGAGGGCTGTTGCTTGTTGGGCTGTTGGGCTCGGATAGTTCGGGGCTTCCGCAGCATCACCCCGATAAGCCGCACTAATTGCCGCATCCACTGTTTCGTCCTCCAAGGGAGGAAGGTCTCGGCGTTCACCGGGTTTGGATCGACG
>JAQCBC010000047.1 GCA_027621615.1 bacterium | reverse complement strand
CCAACAACCGAGCCCATCATGATAATGCGGCCAAATTTTTGTTTTAACATCGGCCGCACACACGGCTTGGTCATGTTAAATGCTGACATCAAATTGGTCTCAACAACGTTAGCAAAATCCTCGGGCTTCATCCGGAGCAATAAATTGTCTTGGGTAATCCCCGCATTGTTCACCAAAATATGCGGGCCACCCAAAGCCTCTGTTACCGACTGAACATACGCCTCAGTCTCTGAAAAGTTAGTCACGTCTACCACCTGAGCATGCACCTGCGCACCCGGGATCGCTTGCAGCTGAGCCAGCGCCGATGTTACCGATGCTTCAGAGCGTCCACAAATGGATACCGCAAACCCTTCCTCAATTAAATGCTTCGCAATAGCCAGGCCAATGCCGCGCGTTCCCCCAGTTACAATGGCAACTTGTTGACTCATACGCTCACCACCTCCGCATAATTTTGAATCGATACCTCAGGGGCAATTTTTTTAACCAAACCCGTCAATACCTTTCCCGGCCCCACTTCATAGAGCGTATCCACTTGATCGGCCATTGCACGCACACTCTGGGTCCATAACACCGACGATCGCACTTGTTGGGACAAATTGTCTCGCAACGCCTCCGCTTCAAATTCCGATTCCGCTGTTCGATTCAAAATAATTGGGAACGCCGCATCTTGAAATGGGACATCGGCCAAATACGCCGCAAATTGCTCAGCAGCCGGCGCCATGAGTGGCGAATGAAAGGCCCCACTCACCGGCAACGGAACCACCCGCTTGGCACCCGCCGCTGTCACCGCCTCACCCGCCGCAGCAACTGCCGCCCGTGTGCCGGACATCACCCACTGATTGGGGGAATTGTAATTGGCAATCACCACATCATCAAGGCCCGCAACCACCGACTCCAACACCGACTCATCAATGCCCATAACCGCACTCATAGCCGAATCCGCCGATGGGTACGCCGCGGCCATCGCCTCACCGCGATATGCAATCACAGCCAAAGCCGTTTCTAAATCATAGACACCCGCCGCATAATAGGCGGTCAACTCACCCAAGCTATGCCCAGCCACCACCGTGGGCTCTATGCCAGCTTGAGCCATCACGGCCAACCACGAAGCAGATACTAAAAAAATACCCAGCTGGGCCATCTGTGTTTGCTTCAAATCCGCTTCTGGACCCTCAAAACATACTGTTTTAATGGGTATAGACAACAAATCTTCAGCCGTATCCCATAGTTCTTGAACGGATGCATACTGGGCGTATAGCTCCCGTCCCATACCCACGACTTGGGACCCTTGTCCCGGAAATACAAATCCTATTGCCATAGTATCACTCCTGTTCCCCAGGTAAACCCGGCGCCAAATCCAATAACCACTACCACATCCCCCGACTTAAACTGAGCCGACGCTTCGGCCAACCCAATGGGAATCGATGCTGCGGATGTGTTTCCATACCGATCAATATGACACACCATGCGATCCGCTGGCAATCCCAATTTTTTGATCGCATGGTCCATAATGCGTTGATTGGCCTGGTGGGGAATAAACCAATCCACGTCTGACACCGTCAAACCGGCTAATTCCAACGCTTCCAGTACCGACGGGACGACACAATTCACCGCAACTTTAAACACCGATTGCCCATCCATGTCGATATACGGCGGGTCATTGGGCAAGGATAAAATAGACCCGTGCGACCCATCCGCATGCAAGGCTGTGGCCACAACGCCCCCCGTATCCACACGACCCAAAACCACGGCGCCGGCACCATCCCCAAATAAAATACATGTACTGCGGTCCGACCAATCCACCCGATGGCTCAACCGATCCGCCGCAATCAACAACACACGCTGATACCCCCCCGATTCAATTAACCGTGTCACCACGTCCAACCCATACACAAACCCTGAACACGCAGCGGACAAATCCCAAGCCGGACAGGACCCCGCCCCCAAGGCCACCTGAACTTGCGTCGCCACGGACGGAAATCCCCGATAATCCGGGGTTGTCGTCGCCACCACAATCATATCCAAGTCCTGAGGATTTAAACCGGCTGATGCCAAGGCTTTTCGGGCAGCCTGCTCACTCATATAGGTGGTGGTTTCATGCTCACTGGCCAACCGCCGCGCATGAATCCCCGTACGCTCAACAATCCAATCGTGGCTGGTATTCACCCCCCGATTCACAATATCCTGATTGGTGCATACCGTTTCTGGCACATAAGCCCCAACCCCTAAAATACCGGCCGAATGCGTCATGCGGACCCAACGGCTTCGGTAATTTCATCAATCATATCGGTTTCAATGGCATGCGCAACGTTTAAGATCCCATTACACATGGCCAATTCGCTGGAAGATCCATGCGAAATAAACACGACCCCATTCACCCCCAGTAAAGGCGCACTCCCATAGTTGTCTTGATGATACCGTGCTTTTAATTTGCGCAATACCGGGGCCATCAACAAAGCCCCCAAAGTGGCCCGAAACCCTTTAATTTCCTGTTTGAAAAAATCAAAAAAGACCTGCACGATGCCCTCACCAAATTTCAGCAAATTATTGCCCACAAACCCATCGCACACCACCACATCCGCATGCCCATTTAACACGTATTTTCCCTCAACATTGCCCACAAACCGAATGGTGGCATTCGCCGCCAGCAACTCGTGTGCTTCTTGGGTCACTTGATCCCCTTTTTCCACCTCTTCCCCAATATTAAGCAAGCCCACACGGGGATTGGGAATATCCAGCACATCTTGGGCAAAAAAATGGCCCATCACCGCAAACTGATTCAAATGCGTCGGTTTGCAATCCACCGTAGAGCCCATATCCAACATCAGAACCGGACCCGTGTTGCCCGGCAAAATCGTACCAATCGCCGGCCGCTCAATGGTTTTGATACGCCCCAAAATAAACGTGGCTGCCGTCATCACAGCCCCAGTATTGCCCGCCGAGATAAAGCCATCGACGGCTTTGTCCTTAAGCAGCTGCAACCCCACATGAATGGACGATGCTTTTTTCTTTCGATACGCATCCACCGGCGCATCATCCATGGTAATCACATCGTCCGCTTCCACAAAAGACATCCGAGGATGCTTGGACCACCCACAATCCAAGGCATCAATGGCTGCCTGCTGCCCAACTAAAACAATGTGAATGTCATCCCGCAACTTAAGTGCTTCTAAGGCACCTTTGACGGGATTCTCGGGCATAAAGTCCCCGCCCATGGCATCCACAGCAAGTGTGATCAAGAACTAACCCTGTGTTTTGGACTTAACTCGAATAACCTGTCGGCCTTTGTAATACCCACAGTGTGAACAGGTTGTGTGGGTTCGAATACTCGCACCACAGTTGGAACACGTGGTTACCTCAGGGGCAACCGCTTTCCATGCGGATCGTTTAATGCGCTTTTTTGATTTGGATCGTCTCTTTTTTGGTACTGCCATATTTCACTCTCTATTTTTTACTTACGTCTTGTTAATCTTAAAATTAACTTTACTAATACAACAATTAAACCCTATTTTATGCTAGTTTGTCAACGGTTTTAGACCCAAGCGCCATCCATTACTAATGAACTGGTTTTGTGCAACCTCTGTATTTGTGCCATACTAACATCCGCATATGGCTCACTATTTTGCAGAACAATCACAGCTTTCAGCCAACACCCTTCAGCTCCCCAAAGCCGATTACACGCACCTCATGGGGAGTTTGCGGCTTCAAATTGACGAGCCCTTGCGTATTGTTGTGGATCAACGCATCGTTTTAGACACCGTCGTTACCGCCATCAGCAAATCCAGCCTATCGTTTGCCTGCCTGCAAGAAACCCCCGTTCAACCCCCTGCCTATTCGATTGATCTAGCGTTATGTTTAACCAAACACGATGCCTTTTGTGAAACCTTGCACCACTGCACCCAGCTCCCTGTGTATCGGTTTATTCCGCTAATCTCAGAGTATAGCGTTCCCCAGCTTTCCGACCAAAAACTGCCCGACAAACTCCTGCGGTGGAATCGAATTCTAACCCAATCCAGCTGCCAATGCGAGCGCTTACACCCCCCCAGCATTGACGCCCCCCAACCCTTTCTTCCCTGGGTTCAAGCCGCTACCATTCAATGGCAATCCTACGATTGTGTTTTGTTTTGCGATGAAACCAAGCCCCAGCAAACCCTGGGCACCCTTCGGCCCATTCGTGCCAAACGGATTTTAGCGATTATTGGGCCTGAGGGCGGCTTTTCCGACGCCGAACGCACCGCAATGGCCCAGACATCGGCCACCCCCATTGCCCTGGGGCCCACCATTTTTAAAGCCCCTCAAGCGGCGTTTTACGTAGGCGCCGTATTACAACACGAACTAGAAAATTGCCTGCCAACATAGTACACTGCACACTGAAGGGCGTATCTCGTCGCGCACATTGTGTTTCAACTTGAACTCCCACTGTGTGAGGAAAGTCCGGACTTCGCAGAGCAAGATGCCGCCTAACCGACGGACGGCGCAAGCCGATGGACAGTGCCACAGAAAACTACCGCCTACGGACCTTGTGTCCCGGTAAGGGTGAAAATGTGCGGTAAGAGCGCACGGATCTCGCTGGTAACAGTGGGCTCGGGTAAACCCCATCTGAAGCAAGGTCAAATAGGGCGCCAGAGACGGCTCGTCTCATTAAAGTGCCGGGTTGACTGCTAGAAGCTGCGTGCAAGCGCAGTTCCAGATAAATGACGAGACTCGACAGAATCCGGCTTATCGCGCCCTTCGCATGACTCAACCTCCCTCACTGGCTTATGGTATACTGATCCCCTGTGGGCTCATAGCTCAGTTGGTTAGAGCATCCGGCTCATAACCGGCAGGTCCTAGGTTCAAGTCCTAGTGAGCCCACCACCACTTGCTAATCCTGGCTAAAACTTTGAAGATATAGCAATGCCCTTTAATTTTTGGGACTGTAGCGAAATTAAAAACCTGAAACTTTGCACCCTACATCGGTCCGTTGGATCATGGTACAATAGCCAATAAAATGATTTTGTTCACCCATACGGATTCAGATAGTGGCGATCGATTTTATCAACGCCGTCGGCAATTGAGCCAAAAAGTCGGGTTACCCCTTGTACTCACCGGTGTGCCCGCGCCCTTGGGACACCCCATTCCCTGGGTGCATGCCCATACGCCCATTCATCAAGACCCCCTATTTTTATATCTCACCGGTATTAATCAACCCGGGTGCGTGCTGTATTGCGACGCAGAAACGGATTATTTGTTTTTACCCACCAAAGACCCCAGCTATGAATTTTGGGAAGGCACTCGATTGGGCTGCAACAACCCAGCTGATGCGGCTAGTTTGCGCGCTTACTCCGGCATTGCGCATGTCCGAGATATTGCAAGTTTGTGTGCATGGATTCGCGATCATAGCTCTACAGTTGGCTGCCATTGGCATGCCTCAGACAACTCCATTACTGATTATTTATGGGACTTCAAAACGGACTTAGCGGCCCAGTGCCCCGAGCTCATGATTACCAATATTCAAGAGGCCCTCTGGCCAGAACGCTTTGTGCTGGATTCCGTCGACCAAGCCGACTTTGCTCACGCCTACCAAACAACCTATACCGCCTTCGCCAACATTCAGGCTCTCTGGGACACATTTACATCCGAAACCGAGTTAGCCGGAGCTTTAATCGGTGAATTGCTCAAAACAACCCCCTACGGACTCAGCTTCCCCCCCATTGTAGCCAATGGAGCCAACGCCATTACCCTGCATTACTCAGCCAACAACGCGTCTCTGGATCCCAATGCCCTGGTTTTGCTGGACTTTGGGTTGCGATGGCGCGGTATGTGCAGCGATGTCAGCCGGACCGTCCCGGTATCCGGCACCATGAACCCACTTCAAGCTCGATTGCATGGCATTGTCGAAACGGTCAAAGCCAGCACTACGGCGTTGGCCAAACCAGGCGTAACGCTTGATGCCCTCAACACCCATTGTTGGGGTGCCATGCAACACGCTATCCAGACAGAAATCATTGACCACGGGGGAACTGTTACCCAAAACTATGATCAACGTCCCCACAATGTGGGCCATTTAATTGGCTATACCGTTCATGATGGGGACCCCTCCCGCAGCTACAAGACTAAGCCGTTGTCATCCGGCATGGCTATCACGATTGAGCCTGGGTTTTATGGCCATGTTCGCATGACCCTGGACGGCACCGTGTACGAAGAAACGCTGGGAATTCGAATCGAAGATGCTGTCGTGATTTGACAGACTGAGCGTTTATTCGATAAATTAAACTAACCCGAATGTATTTTTTGTTTTTATTATTCACGAGGAGAAACTATGATTAGTCTGCTTAGCCGTCCTTTTTGTTCTAGCTGTTCTGCACAAGCCATTCCAACCAGGCATTCACTCACTGAGTTTGAGGTTATTACTCCACAACCTCGCTCCTCTATTTTTTATGGCTCGCATACTTCTGCTTCTTCTGGTTTCAGTACGAATTCTGCTATACACACTCAACTAAGTAAACTACCTGTTTCGCCTGACAGCACGTCAATCCGAACGCTAATGGAGCACATAGAACAAAACTACAACCCAAATCACATTAAAGTAATCATAGACAACATCCAATGGTATGCACTTGCCTGTCATTACTGTGACGGCAAGGGTCAACTCCCTGATAACCTAAGCAATATTCAAGTTAAAAACC
>JAQCBC010000046.1 GCA_027621615.1 bacterium | reverse complement strand
CTTCTAAGATCCGGTGGCGTAAACGCCAAAAACAGTTTATTCATGAATCACTACAGCACGTGTGCAGTAGATCCAGACTCCGCTAATTTCTCAAGCGCTGATTTTGAAAATGCATGCGCATGCACGGCTATCACTTTTGACAAGGACCCATCACCCAATACTTTAACTCGCTCATACTGTGCAATACCAAATTGAGTCATCAAAAATTCTTGATCCACACAATCATTGGCTTTGCACCGGTTGTCTAAGTCTGACAAATTTAGAATTCGGTACTCCACACGAAATCGATTTCGAAACCCTGCTTTTTTAGGCAATCGACGATATAGGGGATTTTGACCACCCTCAAACCCACGCTTCCGGCTGTAACCAGATCGTGACTTCTGACCTTTGTGACCACGGCCACACTCTCCACCGAAACCAGACGCATTGCCTCGACCAACGCGCTTGCGTTTTTTAACAGACCCCGGAGCGGGGGCCAAATCTGTATGATTTTGACGCTTATTGCTCATTTGTTTTTACCTCTAATTCAGTCTGTTTAACGGCCGTCCTTGTTTTCTTTTGAACATCAGAAACGAAAAATTTAACACCTCTAAATGCACACTCTTCATCATAGTCGCACAAACATTCCAGTGCCATAACAGTTGCCTTAGCCGCATTCATTGGATTGTTGGACCCATGGCACTTCGCCACCACATCGTTAACCCCCAACGCTTGTAAAACAACCCGAACAGACCCACCTGCAATAATACCCGTTCCTGGCTTCGCTGGCCGAATAACAACCGTAGCACCCCCAAACCGAGCCTGCACTTCATGGTTGACTGTTCGGTCAACACCTTTAATCGCAAACATGCTTTTTTTAGCTTGGGCCAATGCGGTTTGAATACCCAACGGAACCTCTTTGGATTTCCCTAAACCCAACCCGATTTTTCCATTTTGATCCCCCACAACGACAAACACACGAAACGACATTCGGCGTCCACCTTTTACAACTTTATTGACTCGGCTAATTTGAACAACTTCTTCAAAAAACTCTTTTGTTCCGTCTGATCCTCCGTCTCGAATTGCTGTACTGTTCATCTCATTTATCTCCTAAAAATCCAGACCAGCGGATCGAGCAGCATCGGCTAGCGCTTTAATTCGCCCAGCGTATATCTGATTTCCACGGTCAAACACAACACGCTTAATACCGCCGGCCAATGCACGCTCCGCCAAGGTCTTTCCAACCGCCTGAGCAGCCGCTACATTCTGGCCACCATCTTTCAAGGATGACGATTGAATGATGGTATTTCCTGCCGAATCATCAATAATTTGAGCAACGATATTTCGATTGCTTCGAAATACCGATAACCGCAACCGATCCGGAGTGGATTTTATTTTTGTTCGCTTTTGTCGATAATATTTTCTAGACATAATTTCAACCTACCTTATTTATTTTACACTCTTGCCGGGTTTTAATCGGGGCGGACGTCGATCTGAATATCGCACACCTTTGCCTTTATATGCATCGGGCTTTCTAAGCTTGAAAATATTAGCGGCAACCTGGCCCACTTCATGGTTGTTAATCCCACACACCGCAAATCGAGTCGGTGACTCCACCTCAATCGAAATCCCCTCGGGTGTTGCAAACTCGATGGGATGTGAATACCCTAAATATAATCGGATGCCGGTGTTGATTTTTTCGGTTTTATACCCAACGCCAACCAGTTCCATATTAATTTTAAATCCATCAACAACCCCAGCAATCATGTTTTTAATCAAAGACCAATACAGCCCCAGCTTAGGATTCGTTGATTGGTTCGGGCTGTCAACCCCAACTGTTTTAGCTTCAGCATCAACCGCCACCACCACGCTGGAATCAATCGCCTGGGTTAACCCCCCTTTTGGCCCCTTCACTGCAACAACACCATCGGCAACGGTAATTGTTACGGAATCTGGATAGTTCAATAATCGTTTTGCTAATCGTGACATACCATAACCCTCCTAATGAACCGAACCAATAAGCTCGCCGCCAACTTTCGCCAAACGCGCCCCCTTGCCACTCAACACCCCTTTACTGGTTGACAAAAACACAAGACCAAACCCACTGTTTAACTTGGGGATCTGGGTACACGCAACATACACCCGCTTACTGGATTTACTAATTCGCTTTAGATTACGAATGGCGGGGCTTTTGTCATCACGGTATTTTAATACAACAGCCAGGGAACGCTTATGAGCCACATCACCCACCACTGAACAGGACTCAACAAAGCCCTCTTGGACTAAAATTTTACATAACGACTCTTTCAAGTTTGAATGCGGAATCAGCACCTCTGCATGCTTTACCATGAGGGCATTTCGAATCCGTGTAAACATATCTGCAATTGGATCACAAACCATAACTAATCTCTCCTACCAAGACGATTTCGTTACACCGGGCAGCATCCCTGAAGCTGCCAACGAACGAAAACATAACCGACAAATCCCAAAAAAACGCATATACCCTCGAGGCCGGCCACAGACTGAACATCGGTTCCGATGCTGAACAGTACCTTCTTTGCGCTTATTGTTTATTTTTTTTGATGTTTTAGCCATTCTATACTCTCCAGACCTTACGCAAGCTTGCGCTTACCACCAACTCGAAACGGCATGCCGTAACATTTCAACAAATCCATTGCCTCATCATCCGTCTTGGCTGATGTCACAATTGTGATGTCTAAACCACGTTCACGATCAGTTTCACGATTCGCTTCTGGAAATACGGATGTATCCGCCAAACCCAAATTATAGTTTCCAGAACCATCAAAAGCACGGGGAGAAACACCTCGGAAATCACGAATTTTTGGCAAAGCTAAGTGAATTAACTTTATCAAAAACAATTTCGCTTTTTTTCCTCTCAACGTCACTTTCACGCCATTAATTTGACCTTCTCTTAGTTTAAAGTTTGATATTGATTTTTTCGCTATTGTTAAAACCGGCTTTTGAGCGGCTATTTCGGCCAACTGATCCATTGAAATATCAATGCACTTAGTATTTACAATCGCTTCGCCAAGTCCCCGGTGCAATATGATTTTCACAATATCTGGAACCTGCATAACATTATCGTATTGATATTTCTCAGACAATTCTTTAAATGTACGATCTGAGAAATCTTGAACGATATGCTTCTTTTTTTCTTTTGATGCTGTTTTACTATTTGCCAATTTCCTCTCCCGTACGAACACTTACACGAACCTTCGATCCATCCGCTAACAATTGAACTCGAACCCGAGTTCCTTTTCCATCTTTTGGATCAACAATCATAACATTGGACCAACTGATTGGCGTTTCAATATCAAAGATACCCCCTTCAGGGTTTTCTTGACTGCGCTTTACACATTTCTTGCGAATTGAGACACCCTTAACCGTCACCTTTTTTTTGGCAAGATCCACAGACAAAATCTCACCAACAGAGCCTTTGTCTTTGCCTGAAACAACTATAACCTGATCACCTTTCTTAAACTTATTCATATCAAACCTCTTACAAGACCTCTGGCGCCAATGACGAAATTTTAGAATATCCGCCATCTCGAACCTCACGAGCGATCGGGCCAAATACACGTGTCGCCAAAGGCTCTTGGTCTTTACCGCTCAACAATACAACGGCATTGTCATCAAAGGTGATATTACTGCCGTCTCGACGACGCTTTTTTGATACCGTTCGAACAACAACGGCCTTATGAATTTCGCTTTTTTTCACCTGACCGGATGAATTTGCCTTTTTAACAACCACAATAATCATATCGCCAACATACGCATATCGACGGCGGGTTCCACCCAATATTTTAATACAAAGCACTTCCTTTGCACCGGAGTTGTCCGCAACCTGTAGCCGAGTTTCTTGTTGTATCATGACACAACCTCAGCTTTTCTAGCCACGACTCGCCATCGCTTTCGTTTACTTAGCGGACGACACTCTGTAATCACAACATCGTCTCCGACAGAGATTGTATCATCAACACAATGGACCAAGTACTTTTTTGAATACCGAACAACTTTTTGGTATACCGGGTGTGGACGACGTGTTTCTACAACAACAGAGAGCGTTTTTTCACCCGAAACTCTTACAACTTTTCCGACTTTTGTTTTCTTTAATCCCATAATTATATCCTATCGTTTGTACGGGACTGAGTCAACAACTGAGCAATAGCAACCCGTTTCTTTTTCAACACCGAAGAGTCTTTCAAGTCACCCCGATAAAACTGAGTAAACAACGCATCCAACTCTTGCTTCAAAACACCAATTTTCTCATTTGCATCAGGCGACATAGACGGACTCCTTTTGCTTAAACTTCAATTTCTTGAGAGGCAACTTAAAACCTGCCAACTGAAACGCGCGACGAGCAACTTCTTCAGAAACGCCGGCTAGCTCGAACAAAATTTTTCCGCGTTTCACGGGAGCTGCCCAGTATTTCAAATCACCTTTTCCTTTACCCATTCGAGTCTCTGCTGGCAATTCACTAATTGGCTTGTCCGGGAAAATACGAATCCAAACTTTACCACCCCGTTTGATGTATCGGGTAATCACACGCCGAGCCGCTTCAATTTGACGATCGGTCACAAACCCACCTTCAAGCGCTTGCAAACCATAATCGCCAAATGACACGGCAGTGCCATTCCCCGCTAACCCCCGGAGCCTTCCACGCTGCTTTTTTCTGTATTTTGTTTTTTTAGGTAATAACATCCACGATCTCCTTACTCTTGCTCACTCATTATTACCGGCAATGTTTCGGATTTCGCATTGGACACTTCACCAGTAAAGACCCACACTTTAACACCAATAATGCCGTAGGTTGTACGCGCTTCACATGTTGCATACTTGATTTTAGCTCGAAAGGTATGCAATGGCACACGTCCTTCTCGATACCACTCTCGTCGAGCAATTTCAGCACCGGCTAGTCGGCCCGAACATTCAACCCGAATACCTTCGGCTCCGGACTTCATTGCACGCTGCACCACAGATTTCATGGCACGCCGAAAGTGAAACCGTTTTTCCAACTGAGCAGCTAAGGTTTCAGCGATTAATTGAGCGCTGGTTTCAATGCTTTTTTCTTCTTTAATATTAATGTTAACATCGCACTGCAATTTATCTCGAAGCTCTTGACGCAAAATCGTAATATCACCGCCACCTTTACCAATAATTAAACCTGGGCGAGAGGCATAAACCTCAATACTAACATGCCCCGACTTGCGTAAAATTCGAACAGAGGAAATTCCAGCCCCTTTCAATTTTTCTTTAATATGCCGTCTAATTTCTAGATCCTGAATCAAATAACTTGCATACTGATCTTTTGCAAACCATACACTACTGGATTCCTCAACAATACCCAATCGAAGGGCTGTTGGATTTGATTTTTGGCCCATTACACTTCACCTCCTGGAACGACAACACGCACATCAATGTGAGACGATCGCTTTAAAATTTGACACATCCGCCCCTTTGCCCGCGGCCGATACCGCTTCATCACTGGCGCTTCATTAACCATAATAGCAGCAACTTGCGCAGCCGAAGAATCAACACTATCTGACACCTGCTTAACATTAGCATACGCTGAACGAATCACTTTTCCCAACAAAAACGCACCTTTGTGAGGCAAGTTGTCTAAAATACCCAATGCAACGCGCACCGATTTTCCTCGCACCAAATTGGCAATGCGACGCACTTTAAATGGAGACACGCGAACATACTTGGCAATGGCGCGTTTTTGAATACCACTTTCAACTATCATCATTTCTGCCCCGCATGCGCTTTAAATGTCCGAGTAAATGCAAACTCGCCCAACTTACAGCCCACTTTATCTTCGGATATATGGACCGGTATATGCTTTTTGCCATTATGAACACCAATGGTCAATCCCACCATTTCTGGAATTACCATAGAACCCCGAGACCACGTAACAATAATGCCCGAATTCCCAGATTCTTTTGCCGCTAAAACTTTCTTTAACAATGACGCCTCAACAAAGGGGCCTTTTTTTAATGACCTAGCCATACCTTCCTACTCCTACCTATTTTCTCACTCTAACAATTAGCGCATTGGACTGCTTATTCTTTTTTCGCGTCTTCTTAAACACAGACTTACCCCACTTTGTTCGGGGTCCAGCAGCGCCAACTGGGGCCTTGCCTTCTCCACCACCATGTGGGTGATCACACGCATTCATTGCAGCACCCCGGACAACCGGACGACGACCACGCCAACGGTTCGCACCTGCTTTTCCAATTTTTTTGTTTCGATTATCTGAATTGCCGACCTGACCAATAACTGCATAACAATTCACATGAACTTTACGCACTTCACCCGATGGCAATTTAATCATGGCGTAATTTCCATGCTTTGACAACAAGGTCGCAGAAGCCCCAGCAGAACGCACCAACTTAGCCCCACCACCAATGTTAATTTCAACATTGTGAATACCCGCACCGGTCGGGATCATGTGCAAGGGCAATGCATTACCCGGACGAACCTCTGCTTTTTCACCCGATACGATCATATCACCAACTTTGGACTTGCTTGGCGCTAAAATGTAGCCTTTGGCTCCGTTTTCATAAACAACAAGGGCTATCGCAGCCGTTCGGTTTGGATCATACTCAAACCGAACAATGCGCCCTGGAACCGTTGGGAATCTTGAAAATGTAATCTGACGATACTGACGCCGAGACCCGCCGCCACGATGCCGAACGGTAATTTTACCGGTATTGTTTCGACCGGACTTCTTTTTTAACGG